>CAYZKL010000037.1:14716-16446 GCA_964478855.1 uncultured Flavipsychrobacter sp. | reverse complement strand
GGCCTATGACACCCCTCGAATCAGCAGAAAAAGTGGAATGCCTGCGCTTCCTGGAGCATGGCATACCTATGCGCATGGCCATTACCCGTTATATGGGTGTGGAAATAGATACTCCCGAAGATATTACCCGTGCCGAAAGCCTCATGGAGCAAAATGGATGGCTATAAAACATTATTTTTGACACTCGATTACTAACTTTTTGAATTTTCAATATGAAGTTTCGCAATTTTAAGATGGTGGATTATGTGGTCTATGGCCGTGGCTGTTTCGACCAACTGGATGAGATACTGGCTCCCCGCCGCAAAGATGGCGCACCCATGGTTTTTCTCCTCGACCATTATTTCGAAAACGACGACAAACTTAAATCCCGTATTCCCCTGCGTGGCAACGACATGTTGATCATTGTCGATGTGGAACATGAGCCCAAGACTACTTATGTAGATAAACTTGCAGACAGCATAAAAGAAAAACATGGTACCGCATCCGGCATCATCGGCATCGGTGGTGGCTCTGCTATGGACCTAGCCAAGGCTGTATCTATTATGATGACCAACCCTGGCAAGGCACACGACTACCAGGGCTGGGATTTGGTAAAATACCCTTCCGTGTACAAGGCAGGCATACCTACCCTTTCCGGAACCGGTGCCGAGGTTTCCCGCACTACCGTGCTTACTGGCCCTACCCGCAAACTCGGTATGAATTCTGACTTTACTCCTTTCGACCAGGTTGTCCTCGATCCTGATCTAATCAAAAACGCCCCGAAGAACCAGCGTTTTTATACTGGCATGGATTGCTTTATCCATTGCGTGGAATCACTTACCGGCACATTCATCAACGAATTCAGCCGTTCTTACGGCGAAAAAGCGCAGGACCTTTGCGAAGAAATCTTCCTCCGCAAAAACGGTTGGGACGACGAAAGCGATGAGAAGCTGATGATGGCTTCCTTTGCAGGTGGCATGAGCATTGCATACTCCCAGGTGGGCGTGGCACACGCCATAAGTTATGGCCTTAGCTACCTACTGGGTACCAAGCACGGCCTCGGCAATTGCATCGTCTTCAATCACCTCCAGGAATTCTACCCTGACGGTGTTGCTACTTTCCATAAAATGGTGGAGAAAAACGGCATCGATATTCCGGTTGGCATCACAAAGGGCCTTACAGATGAACAGTTCGATACAATGATCAATGTATCACTCGGCATGGCTCCGCTGTGGGAAAATGCACTCGGCAAAGACTGGCAGACCATCATGACCCGTGACAGGCTCCGTGCCATCTACGAGAAACTATAATTTTTATTGAAAAACCGATAATTGAAAAAGAGCAGACATCGAGGTTTGCTCTTTTTTAATTTTCCCTTTCCCCTTACTTCCTTGTTATCTTTTTCAGCATTTCCTGCTGCTGTATCAGTTGGTATCGGTAATGGTACGATGCTTCCAGTTCTCTTACTATACCTTCCAGTTCCTGGTCCTTGCCCTCAGGGTCATAGTCCTTGGCCAGGTTGTTATTAAACACTATACCTACAGACTGCCACATAACTGCAGAGAGTCCGCCTTTCAGTTCTTTGATCAGTGTGTAGCAATTTTCTCCTGTCTGCCTGTTGATCAGTTTCACCAGCACATGTCCCTGGTCCACGCTCAGGTTTTTAAGCGGCTCTTTAAACAGTGCATCCACTTGCCTGTTCATCGCTTTCAGGTAATGTTTTGATGCCCGCCTGCCATCCAGTTTATCCA
>CAYZKL010000037.1:0-14706 GCA_964478855.1 uncultured Flavipsychrobacter sp. | reverse complement strand
AATAAATTCATCCCCCCCAAAACGAGCTAATATATCATCTGAACGAATTTCTCTATTCAATAAGCTTCCTATTTGTTTTAAAATAGAGTCTCCAGTTAAATGTCCATAGATGTCATTTATATTTTTAAACAGTACTGCCGCAGTGAGTGCATAGGGGTATACCACATACACATCGGTGCGTAGTTTGTTCCTTTTATGTCTTGCATCCTGACCCATCATCAGCCCGGTCTTCACCACTTCGTCCAGTAGCACCATAGGGTACACCTGTCCGTGCTCGGTCACTGCACCCAGCCGTATGGTATCATTTACCGATTGTTGGGCATTGGTTTCCTGTCCGCCAGCTATCAGCAATACCAGTAATAACCATATGTTTCGCCTCCATGCACGCATATACCACTATAAATTTCGGCTTTTTTCCGTTAATACCTGCTTTATCAACGCGAAAACCCCTATTATAATGTGTTAAAATTTACAAATATTAATATCGGTACATTTTTTGCTGGTTATGTGTGTTAACTTTGCATCCGGAATATGAAACGTTTAGTATTGGTGATATTTATGGCTGGTTTCGGATTTACTTCCTGCAATAAACAGCAGGAACCTGTCCTTACCAAGGAAGAGATAAAGAAGAAGGTCGATTCTATTACTGCGATCCGTGCACGCGAGTCTGATCTGCGTTCACAAAGGGACCTGCAACATCGTATGAAGATCGAAGTGAAGGTAAAGGTCGACTCTATACTCAATGCCCGTTCACAGCAGGCGGCTAAAGACACTACGCCTGCCCCACCCGTTACAAAATAACCGATCATGACCAGCAGCAACAACCATCAGCCTATTCTTTTTTTCGATGGTGTTTGCAATCTCTGCAACAGTTCTGTTCAGTTCATCCTTAAGCACGACAAAAAGAAACAGTTCCTTTTTGCACCACTGCAGTCTGCCTGTGGTGCTGAGGCACTCAGGCAGGTCGATGGCAAACCTGATAGTCTTATTCTCTTTTATAATAACCGTTACTTAATACGGTCCGATGCCGCTTTGTATACTGCCCGGCTGCTGGGCTTACCCATATCATTGATCTTTGCAGGCATCATTCTGCCTCGTTTCTTCCGCGATTGGGTGTACAATATCATTGCCCGCAACAGGTATAGGTGGTTCGGCAAGAAAGACGAATGTATGCTGCCTACGCCCGAACTCAGGGCCCGTTTCCTGTCCTGAATAAAATTAACGCTTACTTTTACATAAGCTCATTTAAATTTGAGGTATGAATCATTTGCTGAGATCATTAATAGTAGTGCTTGCCCTTCTGTCTGCAAATCTTTTGCAGGCGCAGGATGTCACCTATTCCCAATACGACAAGTACGACTTTCATTCCGGCGACTATGCGGTTGTTGGTATGACTGGCGGGCTCTTATATACCTACCTCAATACTTCCGATGGTGCACGCCTCGATGCCTATGACGATTCTATGAACAAGGTAGCTACCGTGCTGCTCGACTTTTTTCCTGATAAGATTTATGAGACCCGCTTTATCTCCTATCCCGATAAGATCATTGTATTGTACCAGGCACTGGAAAGCAACAAAGTAGTGCAGTATGCCGCATTGCTCGACGAAAAAGGAAGGCTCAAAAATAAACCGGTAGAACTGGGCAGTAGCAAAACAGGTATTTTCGGTGCTACTAAGACATACTACTCATCAGCTATCTCCGACAATAAGAAGATGATACTCATCTACAGCGCTTTTGATAAGAACAGGGAAGTAGAGTTTGAAGGTAAGTGGCTTGACGATAATCTGGTCATTACCAAACGCAGCCGTGCCACCTTCAAAACAGACAATACAGTACAGCATGGCGAAGTGAACATTGCAAACAACGGCGATGTATACATGGCTGCATTTACCACCGTAGGCACTCAAAACTATGCCGACCAGTTCTGGATACTGACCCTTACTCCCGGCAGCACTAAGTTCACACCAAAGGAATTGCTGCTCCAGGATAAATATGCCATTGGTGGTTACATGAGAATAGACAATGTCAATAACCGTGTATATTTCGGCGGCTTCTACTCCGATAAAAAGAGCGGCAGCTATAATGGGGTTATCTACGCGGCTTATGATATTGCTGCTGCAAACTACCAGCACAAAAAACTCATTCCGTTCGATGAACAGATGCTCAACGCTACCAACACTAAGCGCAAGAGCCGTGCTTTCGATAACTTCCAGGCTCGCCAGCTTATAGTGAAGAACGATGGCGGATTTGTGTTGGTGTCAGAGGCGCAATATGTTACCAATCGCAGCAACTATACACCCGGCTTTGGATATTATTCATTTTACAGTCCCTATATGTCATCTATGGTGCGGGAGTATCACTTCAATGATATCATGGCATTGTCTTACAATAAGGATGGCGTTCGGGAATGGGGTGCTTATGTACCTAAAGAGCAATATTCGCAGGAAGACGGCGGTGTGTTTTCTTCTTATGCCTTGCTCAATACAGGTAGCTCACTGGCATTTTTATTCAATGACTTCAACACACGCAACTCCCGCATACAGCTTGCTACAATAGATGCGCAGGGCAATACAGAAACGCATGGCTTCACAGCCCAAGGCAATGATAACCCAGACTGGCTGCCACGCTCAGGCAAGCAGGTTGCTGCCCGGGTGCTCATTGTACCTTGCTTCCATCGCAAGCAGATCTGCTTTGCCAAGGTTATGTTTTAGTGTGAAGCGTTCCTTTGCAATTTAAAAATTCAACCCCAGGTGCATGCCATAGTCCATCTGCACAGACTCCAGGCCAAAGTATTTCCTGCAGGCTATATGTACCCCCATTCCTACTCTGCCCTTTAAAAATAAGTGGTCATAGCTGACCCTGGACAATAATCCTATTTGGCTTTCCCAGTTGTAATCACAATTATAGTACGTTTTACCGTTAACAACATGCATTGAATTGACATACACATTGCACCCCATTGCCAACGATGGTCCGGCCGTAATCATAATTTTATCCTTTTTAAACTTGTTGTAGCGATAGGAAAAGGTAATATCACCCAGATAATAGCTTGTTCTCCTTTTCAGTCCGCCTATTTTTTGGTAATCTCTTTGGCCTTGCACATCAATACCAGATTGGAAGCCTGTAAATGGGAAAACTCCCCATGATTCGTAACTATAGCCAATACTGTATCGTTCATTTAGCCGTCGCTCATATCGGATGCCATATTGCTTATTAAGATTCCGGTAATTATTCCCGTTTTTATTGATTGCTTCAATACCCGGAAAATGGATCACAGAATTGGAAACTATTATGGAGTTGTACCTTCTTTTTACTGCATGCTTTGTTGTATCCTGCGCATGTACCCGGCAGGGCAACAGCATAATAAGCAACACCCAGCATTTGGTTAAGGATGGATTCTTCATGTTGTTATTTTAGGTCGGTATTCAGAAATTTACACCGGCATGTAGTCCAATATTAAACTGCAACAGCTCAAGGCCGAAATATTTTCTGCAAGCTACCTGTGCTCCTGCTGCTATTCGGTTTTTAAAAAACAAATGATCGTAGCCGATGTTGGAGACCACACCATAATACCGATCCCATTGCCAATGAAAATGATCCATAGGAATTGTATCCTCATCAATATAGCTATTATAACCTGCTGTAAAAGACGGGCCTATTCCTGCTTTTATTTTATCCCGCCTGAATTTATTGAACTGGTATGATATCAAAACATCCACCATGCGGTGATCAGTTCTCAGAAGTAATCCCTCACCAACCACATTTCCTTCCTGTGTGTTTATTACTATACCCGGCCCACTATACCTCATACGTACAAAAGGAAATTGATTCCATGTTTCGTAAGCTGCTGTTATACTTATGTTCTGTTTCAGTACCCTGCTATAGCTGATGCCGTATTGCTTGGCAGGAAAATAGGTGGACTCAAATGGCAATTTATATTTTAAGAAAGGAGCATATCCGGGAAAATGTACACGTGAGGTGCTTACAATGAACGAATTTTTATATTGCTTTCGTTTTTTCGCAGTAGCATACTTTGCTTTTACATGCTGGCTGGTCACGACCAGCAGTAACAGTACCATACAGTTTCGCAGTATCAGTGAAGCATTCATAAAAAGGGGCATTTAGGTTATAACACAAATAAAATTATTTAAAATTAATGAGATTACCTAAACCTTTCCCCAACTCGCAGACTTACTACTCACGACTTATGACTTACGACTCTTACCTTTGCCCCCTATGTCATTATATACTACACGCGCACCCATTACCATTACCTGTCACAGCCGCATTGCTCCATACCTCGAGCAGGATGTAAAGGAACTGGGTTTCACCGTTGAAGAAACATTTGTTACCGGTGTGCGCCTTACCGGTACTATCAATGACTGTATCAGGCTTAATCTCAACCTCCGTTGCGCCAGCCAGGTACTCTATAGCCTCAAAAAATTTGATGCCCCCGATGCCGATGCTGTATACAAGCACCTGCATACTTACCAGTGGGAGAATGTATTGCCCGATCCCGGCTATTTTTCGGTCACCAGCAATGTGCTCAACCCTACTATCAACAATAACATGTTTGCCAATCTCCGGGTGAAGGATGCCATAGTGGACAGGCTGCGTGATAAGCGTGGCACACGTCCTTCTACAGGTTCCGAACTCACGGGTGCGGTTATTCACCTGTTCTGGAAGAATGAGGAAGCCGAGGTGTTCATCGATACCTCCGGCGATTCTCTTGCCCGCCATGGCTACCGCAAGATCCCCGGCCGTGCACCTATGCTGGAGGCGCTTGCCTCCGCCACCATTTACGCTACCCGGTGGGACAGGGTTTCCCCCTTTGTCAACCCCATGTGTGGCTCCGGCACAGTAGCTATAGAGGCTGCACTTATCGCTACCAATACCCGCCCCGGTCTGTTCCGGCTCAATTATGCGTTTATGCACCTCGCCGGTTACGATGAGGAAGTGTACTTACAGGAAATGGACCGCCTCGATAAGCAGATACTCGATGTACCTGGTCTGCAGATCATTGCCACCGATTACAGCGACGCTGCCATTACAAATGCTAAAAAGAATGCAGTTGCTGCGGGTGTTGCATCCCTTATAACATTCGGTATTTGCGACTTTGCAGCTACCGAGGTTCCGCAAAGCACCTCAGGCATACTGTTCATGAATCCCGAATATGGCGAGCGCCTTGGCGAAGAGTCTGAACTGGAAGGCGTCTATGCCCGCATTGGTGATTTCATGAAGAAAAAGTGCGGTGGCTACTTCGGCTACATATTTACCGGCAACCTCAATCTTGCCAAAAAGATAGGGCTGAAAGCAAAACGACGGATAGAATTCTACACCAGCACCATCGATTGCCGGCTTATGGAATACGAACTGTATGACGGTAGCCGCAGAATGGTTAGGACAGAAGAAGAGGTATAACTTTCTTATGCTCCTGGTAAAAATTTAACTACGTCCCGACTGGCATGTAGTACCCGTACTATTCTGATATGGTCTTTCAATATTCTGTAAAACACTACATGACTTTGATGGGTTATACTTCTTAGCTCCTTCCTTATTTCGTTACGTGGCCTTCCCAGTTTTGGGTTATCACAGAGCAATTGAAATACCTGATCTAATTCATTGAGATATTTTATAGCCTGGTCTGTACCAAATTGGGCCGTGCTATAATCAAATATATCCACAAGATCATTATCCGCTTCCTGCGATAACTCATAACGAAATTCGATCTTGGCCATTATTGTTTATTAGTTCTGGTTTTCGCACTGATGATGTCCTTCACTGTACGCTTACTTGCTGGACCATCCCATCCTTTTGAAATTTCTTTTCGTAACTCCTCAAGTACGCGGCTCCTGTAAAGCTCGTGCAGGCGCAATGCATCTCTTACAACTTCTGACGCATTTTGGAAATCGCCACTTGATACTTGCGTAGAAATATAATTTTCCTGTTTTTCTGTGAAGCTGATATTCATAACTGATTATTTACATTGCAAATTTACAAAATTGTCCATATTTAGCAAAATTGGACAATGACAACAGGGGACTATCCCCGTCTGTGTATAACTCATATTGTTCAGGTTGATTAGTCATCTTACCTTAGCCCTAAAATCAGTTTTTGCTCCGGTTCTTCAAAAATAATAGCCCTTTTACCGTTATTATCCTGTTCATTTTTGCCCTTTTGGTCAAGTACCAGGCATTAATGCACCCGGTTGCGCCCGTACCCGTAGCAGGCCATTTCCTGTACAACTATATTATCAGGGCCATGTATTATGTATTTCGCAATGGTGCGTTTGCATATACCATGCTCGCTATTTTTATCCTGTTCATTCAGTCACTATACCTCAAGAGCATCGCCACAAGGCATAAGCTCTTTCCCCGTTATACCTATATACCGTCATTCGTTTACCTGCTGCTTACCTCTATCTATCCGTTGTTCAATTCGTTCAATGAAACGATACTGGTCAACTGGTTCCTGCTTGGCGCTATGGATATAATGTTCAGCTTCACGCAAACCACGCAGCCCCGAAAGCTCATATACAATGCCGGCTTCCTGCTCAGTATGGCAGCTATGTTCCAGTTTACCATGCTGGCGTTCTTCTTCCTGCTGCTTGTAGGTATGGTCATGTTTCGTTCTTTCAATCTCGGGGAGTGGTCCGTGGCGTTTATGGGCTATATTACCCCGCCATACTTCCTTGCCTGTATCCTGTTCCTCCTCGATCGTTTTGGGCTGTTTGCGCAGTGGCCGCATATTGGGTTTTCCCTCACTTTCGATATCATATCACCTTTTTACCTCATCGTTACCCTCGTCGGCATCCTCATCCTGTTGGCTGCGGGTGTCTATGCCATGCAGCAGAATGTGGCCATGAGCAATATCTATATCCGTCGAGACTGGATAGCCCTGTCTTTCTACCTTATCATATCAATATTTGTTGCTATTCTTACCGACCGTGCAGTAAGAACGGAGTGGCTCATCACCATGCCGGCGCTTAGTATTGTCATATCTCATGCTCTTTTGCTTGAAAAGAATAAACGGTTTAGTAACTTTATCTTTTATTTTTCACTCGTATTCCTGGTTTTCTGCCTTTTGGCAAATAAATAATTAATTAGAATGGTCGTTGGCTCACACTTTCGGCCGGTTAAAAAAGTAAAACATCTATAATGAAATTTGGTATTATCGTTTTCCCGGGCTCTAATTGCGACAGGGACATGATGCATGCACTGCGCGACGACCTGCAACAGGAAACTGTGATGCTCTGGCACAAAGACCGTGACCTTAGCATGTTCACAAAAGATGATTGTATAGTGCTGCCCGGTGGCTTCTCTTACGGCGACTATCTCAGGTGCGGTGCGCTTGCGCGTTTCAGCCCTATGATGGAGCAGGTGATAGAATTTGCAAAGAGCGGCGGCAAGGTGCTCGGCGTTTGTAATGGCTTCCAGATACTGTGCGAGGCAGGCTTGCTGCCCGGAGTGTTGTTGCAGAACGATCATCAGAAATTTGTGTGTAAGAACGTATATATAAAGAGCGAGAACAGCGGCAACCTCATCGGTAAGCATGTGAGCGAGAAAGCGCTGAAGATACCGGTGGCTCATGGCGAAGGCAGGTACTATGCCGATGCCGATACCCTGAAACGCCTCAATGATAACAAGCAGGTAGTGTTCCGCTATTGCGATGCAAATGGCGAGGTGCATATCAGTTCCAATCCTAACGGTGCTATCAACAATATTGCGGGTATATGCAACGAAGGCCGTAATGTTTACGGCATGATGCCGCACCCTGAAAGGGCTGCATCAGATGTACTGCACAATACCGACGGCCGTGCCATATTGCAGGCGTTAACTTATATGAACTAAACAGTTAAAGGCCTGCTATGCGGGCCTTTAACTGTTAAATCAAACGTTAAAAGTATCATTTCATCCGTAATGTGCTTTACCTTGTTGGTATCTTAGCATGTCTTTATATCTGAGATACTTATAAATTTAACCGGTTATGCAATTATTGAAATACTTCCTGTTTTTCACCCCCGTATTCTTTTTTGCCAGGCCGTCACAGGCTCAGATGATCGAGGATCCTTCTTCATGGACATACGAAGCTAAAAAGATCAGTGCTACAGAGTACCAGCTTATATTTCACCTCGATCTTAAGTCAGGCTGGCATATATGGGCTATGAAACCGGGTGGCGATGGTTTCCAGATCGTTCCATCCTTTACGTTCGATAAGAACGCCAAGGTGAAACTGAAAGGTAAGCCTGCCGAGCATGGCCAGTCCGTTACTACTACTATGGACGGCATAGAAGGTAAGATCACCTACTTCTCCGGCAAGGTTGACTATGTGCAGACCGTGACCGTAACAGGCAATACCAACATTACCGGCAAACACGAATACCAGGTGTGCAACGACAATATGTGCCTGCCGCCTAAAGACAGGAATTTCAGTTTTGCGATCAAGTGAGTTGAGGCGAGGGTAAACTATTAAAAAGAACTTTATGATAAAGGCATTCAAAGCCATACTTATTGTTTTTGCATTGTTCCTGTTGCCGGGCTCTTCGTTCGCACAGATCATTGCCAACCCCACCACATGGACATTCGAAGCCAAAAAGAAGAAAGGCAATGAATACCAGGTACTCATCCATGTCAAGGTTAACAAAGGCTGGCATATCTGGTCGTTGAAGCCGGGTGGCGACGGCTTGCAGGTACCCCCTTCATTTGCATTCAAAGCCAATCCTGATATCAAGTTGAAAGGCCCGGTCAAAGAACTCGGCAAACCTGTAATAGGCCCTATGGACGGCGTTGACGGGACTGTTACTTACTTCCTTGACAATGTTGATTATGTACAGGATGTCACTATTTCACGCAATACGGTCATCAACTGCGCTTACAAGTACCAGGTGTGCGATGAAAATATGTGCCTGCCACCATTTAAAAAGAAGTTCTCTATAACTGTTACAGATGCCGGTGGTACTATTGATACCACAGGAACTTCCGCACTGGCTGCAACCTCAGACTCCATAGCTGCTGCAAATGCTACTAAGAATGACGGTACTGTTACAGATACTGCTACCAAAACAGCCGCAGCTACAACACCCGTAAAGGACAAGACAGAAAACAATAATGGTAACTCCAGGTCACTGTGGTGGTTGTTCCTTGCCGCATTGGGCGGTGGCCTTGCTGCCGTGCTTACACCATGCGTCTATTCCATGATACCTATTACGGTCAGCTTCTTTACCAAGCGCAGCAAGACCCGTGCAGAAGGCATCCGTAACGCGCTATACTACTCACTCTCCATCATCATCATCTTTACCGTACTTGGTGTACTGATCTCGGCCATATTCGGTGCCAATGCGCTCAATAGCCTCTCCACCAACTGGATCGCCAACCTCTTCTTCTTTGCCATCTTTGTCATATTCGGTATCTCGTTCCTCGGTGCGTTCGAGATCACCCTACCCTCATCATGGACCAGCAAGACCGACTCCAAAGCAGGTGTAGGCAGCTTTGCGGGTATCTTCTTCATGGCGCTTACCCTCGCTATTGTGTCCTTCTCCTGCACAGGCCCTATCGTTGGCCCGCTGCTGGTGCTGGCAGGCAAGGGTGGTATAGCCGGCCCTGCGGTAGGTATGTTCGGCTTCTCTGTCGGCCTTGCTTTACCATTTGCACTCTTCGCCATATTCCCCGGCATGCTCAATAAAATGGCATCTTCCGGCGGCTGGCTCAACCAGGTCAAAGTGGTACTCGGTTTTATTGAACTGATGCTTGCCCTCAAGTTCCTCTCCAATGCAGACCTCGCTATGCACTGGCGCCTGCTCGACAGAGAGATATTCATTGCTGCATGGATCGTATTGTCCATATTACTCGGCCTGTACCTGCTCGGCAGGCTCAAGCTCTCGCATGATGATGCACCGGTTAAGAATGTGTATGGCCAGGAGTATGTATCCATCTTCAAATTGTTCATGGCTATTGCGGCCTTTACGTTCTCTGTTTACCTGGTACCCGGTATGTGGGGTGCTCCGCTCAATGGTATGAGCGCATTCCTGCCTCCTATGGGTACGTTCGATGCGTTTGGTGGCAACGGTAGTCATGCTGCTCCGGCTGAGGCTAAAGGCGACACACACCCGGTAAAGTATGTGGAGGACATGATGATATACGAACCTCCTGTTGTGCGCAGCCTGGGCCTCGTTACCTACTTCGATTATGATGAGGCGCTTGCCGCATCAAAGAAACTGAAGAAACCACTCATGCTCGACTTCACAGGTATCAACTGTGTCAACTGCCGCAAGATGGAATCACAGGTATGGTCCAATCCTGAAGTGGCCAAACGACTGAAGGAAGACTTCGTAGTGGCATCTCTTTATTGCGACATCAACCGCATAGAACTCCCTGCCGACCAGCAGTACTACTCTAAGGACCTCAACTCTGATGTTGTAACTCTTGGCGATAAGAACGCAGATATACAGGCATCTAAGTTCGGCGCCAACTCGCAGCCATTCTACTTCTATGTAGATGAGAACGGCAACAAACTTGCAGACGCAGGCTACGGCTACGACCCCAACATTCAGAAATTCATTGACCACCTCGATAAAGTAAAAGCAAACTACAAGAGCTCACATCCATAGTATTTGTGTTTTACATTACCGCTTTTAGGATAAACACCTAACGCATTCAAATGATAAAAACAGTCAGTCTTTCAGTACTCCCCTCAGAGGCAGCAGACGAGCAGATCATACTCCGCAGCATAGCCAATGAATGCAGCTTATCACCTAAGCGCATTACTGGCTACACCATACAGAAACGTTCTATCGATGCCCGTTCACGGCAGGCTCGCATCATACTGCAGCTACAGGTATTTATTGATGAGCAGGTCCTCGAACCTGCCCCTTTCGATCCGCAGCTACAGGACGTTACCAATGCGCCTCATGTGGTCATCGTAGGTGCGGGTCCTGCCGGCCTGTTTGCCGCACTACGCCTTATCACGCTTGGCTTCAAACCCATTATATTGGAGCGTGGCAAAGATGTGCGCAGCCGCCGCCGCGACCTCGCCGCAATGAACAAAGAAGGCATTGTAAACCCTGAGTCCAACTACTGCTTTGGCGAAGGTGGTGCCGGTACTTACAGCGATGGCAAACTCTACACCCGCTCTACCAAGCGGGGTAATGTATTACGCATCCTGCAACTGTTCCACCATTTCGGAGCCGAGGCCGATATCCTCTTCGATGCGCACCCCCACATAGGCACCAATAAGCTGCCCCAGATCATCACCGCTATGCGGGAGCAGGTGATTGCCTGTGGCGGACAGGTACTATTCGGCACCAAACTCACAGACCTGCTGCTCGACGGCGATACCATTACCGGCGTAAAGACCGCCGATGGAGCTACCATACCCTGTAGCAAGGTCATACTCGCTACCGGCCACTCAGCCCGCGATATCTTCACCCTACTGCATAGCAAGGGTATAGAAGTAGAGTGCAAGCCCTTTGCGCTTGGAGTGCGTATAGAACATCCGCAGCTATTGATAGACCAGTCGCAGTACCACTGCACCACCCGCGATGCATTTCTTCCGCCTGCCAGTTATTCGCTGGTGGCGCAGGAGAACGGCCGTGGAGTATTCTCGTTCTGTATGTGCCCCGGCGGTATCATTGCCCCCGCTGCCACTGCTCCCGGCGAGATCGTGGTCAATGGTTGGTCGCCATCCAAAAGGAACAACCCGTACGCCAATTCCGGCACCGTGGTCGCTGTAGATGAGCGCGACTTTGCAGCCTATGGTTTTACCGGTCCGCTGGCGGCTATGCACTACCAGCAAATGGTGGAGCAGAAAGCATTTGAGGCAGGCGGAGGCAGGCTCGTGGCACCTGCACAGCGCATGGCAGACTTCGTCTCAGGCAAAGTATCATCCACCCTGCCCGACTGCTCTTACCTGCCCGGCATACACAGCACTTCCATTGCCGATGTTTTGCCCAAAGACGTGAACGCTGCCCTTAAAAAAGCCGTTGTTGATTTTGGTAAGAAAATGAAAGGATACTATACCAATGAGGCCGTACTTGTAGCTACCGAATCCCGCACCAGCTCACCGGTTCGTATTCCCCGCCATAAGGACACTTTGCAGCACACACAGATCAAGGGCCTCTACCCCTGTGCCGAGGGTGCAGGCTATGCAGGAGGTATCGTTTCCGCCGCTATCGATGGAGAGCGTTGTGCCGAGGCAGCTGTAGGTTATACTTCGTGATCACATATCCCTGCCGGGCATCATGTAGTCTATCAGTTCTTCTTTGGTGCGTGCCATATGTGCGCCCAGGTATTGCTTCACTGCCGGATCATTTTCCTCGTCCCGTAGTTTAGCCAGTATTGCCGCGGCTTCGCCGGGTTTGTCCAGCAGTTTCAGTGCCAGGGCCTTATTTACCAGCATGGTCTTCAGGTTGTCACTTACATTGCTTTGAGCATTCATGCGGTCATACAGGTTTACCAGGTGGTAAAACGTAGTTACCGCTTCCTTGCTGTGCCCCGTCTTCATTTGCAACACCCCGTACGAAAAATGCACGTCCGTCTCTGCCGAGAATATGCGCTGCATTCTTGCAGCGGTCTTCAGTGCGTCATTATACTTCTTCTGGCGGCACTGCAGGCTCAGTTTATTGTTCCATGCGTTGTAGTAGTAGCTGTCTGTTTTTATGGCCTTATCAAGCAGGCGCATGGCAGCGGCCACATTATCCGGCTTATTGGTGTCGGCCAGGTACTTGGTTATGGCCTCCTGGTTTATCTGTATGGCACGGTCATTGGGGCGGTGCAGCACCTGCTGCCCGCGGGCAGTGGTAGCTATGCTTATCAGTATCAGTAGTATATAGCGCATTATCCTAAGGTTTACCCTGTTCAGGGAGATTGTAATATCTGAATATTATTCCTCATTTCCAACGATCTCCACCACCCTGCCTACCGTTCCATCCTCCAGCCGCACCTTTATACCCCGCGAGTGGTAGGGTGCGCTTGTCAGCAGGTCCTTAACTATGCCTGTGGTGCGGCGCCCCGTCCGCTGGTCCTGTTTCTGCACTATGGCCACTTCCAGCCCGGCATATATATCTGCCCTGTTTTTACCATCCATACCACAAAGTTAATTATTCCCCAACGCTTACTGTATTGGCTTGATTTTTTTAACCCTCCACTTAGAAAAATTGATTAACAGACCATAAAAACAAACACTATGCGTAAATATTGGAAAGTCATCGGAATATCAGCAGTTGCAGCGGCACTACTCTATTATCCGGCCATGAAACTCTACGAATACCTCTCCAGCAAAAGTGAGGAAGACGATAACGAAGAAGGCAGTGATCATCATGTGAAACTGTTCAGCCCGGCATTCCGTGGCAAGCACAAACCACATCACCGCCACCCCCATAACGGCAAGGCATAATTGCCCTGTTTGTAATACGCAACAAGCCCCTCTACGGGGCTTGCTGTGTTTGTGATAAGCTCTGTTTAAAATAGCTTCTTCAGTACATTATAGATAACATTTGGCTTGCCCAGTGTGTAGAAGTGCAGCACAGGCACCTTCTGTTTCAGCAGGTCGCGGCACTGCTCCAGCAGCCACTCCATACCCACCTGCTCACAGTCAGCATCCGTCTTGGCTTTCAGCATTTCGTTGCAGAACTCCACCGGCACTTCTATGTTGAAGACGCGCGGTATCATCGTCAGTTGCTTCTTGTTGGTCAGTGGCTTCAGGCCCGGTATTATCGGCACAGCTATCCCATTCTCCCTGCACCTCTTTACAAAGTTGAAGTAGTGATCGTTCTTGTAGAACAACTGCGTCGTCACATAGTCTGCGCCCAGGTCTATCTTCCTTTTCAGGTAGTACAGATCGGTTTCATTGTTCGGTGCTTCAAAGTGTTTTTCAGGGTAGCCCGCCACACCTATGCAGAAGTCTGTTTTGGCGCCGTCTATTATATCATCCTCCATGTAGTGGCCCTTGTTCAGTGTCACTATCTGGCGCACCAGGTCCTCCGCATAGCGGTGGCCGTTGGGGTGCGGATTAAAGTATTTTTCATTTGCTGCAGCATCGCCACGCAGCGCCAGCACATTCTTTATACCCAGGAAGTCCAGGTCTATCAGTGCGTTCTCTGTTTCCTCCTTGCTGAAGCCGCCGCATATCAGGTGTGGTATTGCCTCCACCTTATACTTATTCATCAGTGCGGCGCATATACCCACAGTGCCGGGGCGCTTGCGTATCTCCACACGCTCAAAATTGCCATCAGCACGTTTTTTGAATACCTGCTCCGCACGGTGATACGTAACATTGATAAATGCAGGATTGAACTCCATCAGCGGGTCCAGGTGCGTATATATCGATTCGATGCTTTTGCCCTTGGTAGGCGGCAGTATCTCAAAAGAAATTATGGTGTCTTTAGCCTCAGCTAAGTGTTGTGTTACTTTCATAATATAGAAAGGCAAAAGTATAAATAAATTGTTTTGCAGACCTATGTTTTATATGAAGGAACCAATACTATGTATATGAGCAGCCTGTTATACTATCCGGGATAAACGGCATAAGGCATCTTAGGACGGTAGTCCTGATGGGAAAACATGCCGGGGTAATGCTCTATACGCTCACTCATCTTCATACTGTCGCGGTATTTTTCGCTGGCGTCATAGACATGGTTGACCCAAATGATGTTGCCTTCTTTGAATGGAGAGGGCCGCTGATCGGGAGGGAGTGTAGCGTAGTAGGCTGC
>CAYZKL010000036.1:30056-34474 GCA_964478855.1 uncultured Flavipsychrobacter sp. | reverse complement strand
CAAGCGACCAGTAGCCTTCTAAAGTGTTAGTATGGGTATCACCTACAACGTATTGCTTATCGTTATGCTTTACAACGCTATGCTCGTAAAGTTTGTGCAACCCATGATAACCATACCATTCATCGGTATTAAGCGAGCTGTGTGTTTCTACATTCTCATAGATGAAACGATGTAGATTTGTCGCACCTGTATTGCTTACCAGTTTAGCCCTTACATTACCGCCTCTTTCAACTACTCCCGCTACTGGTTGCTTAGTCTTGTTTGAACGCCCCTGTGTACCTTCTGTGCGCTTAGATGCGTGTTTGTTCTTTTCCTGACCACCTATGAAAGTTTCATCTGCTTCAACTGTACCTGATAGCTTTTCTGTTGTGGCTCCAAGACCTAAAGAAGTGCGGACACGATGTAATAAGTACCAACTGCTTTTTTGAGTAATGCCAATATCACGACCTAATTGCAAAGATGAAATTCCCTTTTTGTGCGAAGTGATAAGATAGATTGCAGCGTACCATTTTTGCAGGCTTATCTTACTATCCTCAAATATAGTACCTACACGTACAGAAAATTGGCGTTCACATTTTGGACACTTGTAACGCTTACCATCGGTATAAACATTGCACTTAGTATGCAGACAATCTTTGAACGGACAAACCACATCGCCATTACCCCAACGGATAGTATGCAAGTAATCCCTGCATATCTGCTCATTGTTGAAGTATTGCAACAGGTCAACCAACGTTTTGAATTTCTGTAAGTCTATCATGCCGTAAAGTTAATCCATTTGGATTAAACGAACAAATCTATTTTAGTTTATTTTACTGTAATAACAATGACTTAACGTACTATTGTGCAGGGTAAATAAGTATATAGTTACCAAACAATTATCCGATCTGCCCGGTAAATATACATCCCCTCCATATCCATCAGGCTTTTATGTGGCAATGTCCATTCCGATGTTTCTTTACTTTCTGCAATACTTCTGTTAGGCAGCACATATCCTTCCAGCCGTAATCGATTTCCCACTAATAGCTTTTGTTGAACTGATATGTTTCTTGCAGTGCCGGGAAACGGATTATACGGCATTAATCGGTCATTGTTTAACCTTATTACTAATGGATTCTTTCGCTCCATGAAACGATGGAATATAAGCTGCAAATACTCCTTTGTAGTTTCAGTAAGCTCTTTTTGCAGAATAGCAGATTTATTCAATAAGCCACTATCGTTTTCAAATTTGAATAGTCCTTTCCAGACAACAATTGTATTTGGCTGATACTCTTCAAAGCGATTCAGAAAGCCCTGTGTCAGGTTATTATAGGATCTCAGATAAGAATTTATTTCCTCATCAGTGTTTACGATTATCTCCCACTTACCTACATCTCTCAGATGGTTGACATCCCAGGTCCGGGCTGAATATTTTTTATCATTTTCCTTTTTGCTAATGACTGTAAAACATCTTGTCTGTGAAAACGAAGCTGTTTTAAGTCCAAGGCCAAATCTCCCTAAATCACCTGGTTCCCTGTCGGCCTCCATTGAACTACTGGGAAAATTCATTTTTGATTTAAGCTCGGCCTGGCTCATACCATGACCGTTGTCTGTAATGAAAAGCTGAAATGGGGTACTCTGAGTGTCAACCAACACTTCAACTTTATCTGCCCCGGCACTAATTGAATTATCTATTAAATCAGCTATAGAAGTCTCCAGAGTATACCCCTGTTCAGCTATTGATTTTATCAGATATTCGGGATTGGGGGTACAGTCTTCAGTAGGCATGCTATTGTAGAATTTGTCGGATTTCCTGAGCAATTCTATAGGCCATCAGAGGCGGTACGGCATTCCCAATTTGTTTAAAAGATGCTGTTCTGTTTGCGCCTTCTTTAACTCCTTCAAAATAATAATCATCGGGAAAAGATTGCAGCCTCGCAGCTTCCCGGACAGTTATTGATCGGTTCTGATCGATGTCAGGGTGAATATAATAATGTCCATCTTTGGCGATATGGGCAACGACCGTTTGTGAGAAAGGTAAATTCTTTGCCACAATCTTAAAACGATCAAAAAAGGAATGGCGGTTTTTATGAGTTTTAAGCCTATCAGGTAAATCATTATAGTCTAAACGCCCCCCTTTACTATCCCATTTTTCTACAGCAATTCGGTATATTTCCTTATCCTGGTCTGTATGTGGCCGGGCTATATGTTGCGTTAAAACGTTAATTCCATTTCTCAGTTCGGTATCTAATAAGTATTGATTAGGTCTACGACGGTAGGTTTGATATTTGTCTTTCCCTTCCCCTGCATTAAGAACAGGTAAATCTGCAAATATTGACTCAACCGTACTGTCAATAGAATTATCTATATTTCCAAGGTTGGGAATATTAGGTACAAAATCATCTCTCCACCCAATTATTATGATTCTTTTCCGATTCTGCAATACACCGAATTTGTTTGCCTCAACGGTAAAGACCTCCATTTTATACCCTTTCTTAGAGAATAACTTCTCCATATTGTTCAGATATAAACCACCTTTCGCTGATTTTAGTCCCAGTACGTTTTCAAAAACAAACATTTTGGGCTGATAACGCTCAAGATACTTGCCATATTGAACGTACAGGTAATTCCTGGGATCACCAGTCATTCCATTTGAACTACGTGCACGGCCTACCAAAGAGTATGCCTGGCAGGGAGGGCCACCTATAATCAAATCTACTTCCCTATCACCCTGTAAACGAGCTATTGAATTATGAATACGGGAATTGTAATCGGCACCGATTGGCAGGTTAATGATACTGTTCAGTAGTTCCGCTGGTAACAGACTGTATAGATGTTGACGGGATATTTCTCCTTTCAAGTAAGAAACATAATCGTCATAGTTGCCATTCTCTTTCAGAAAATGATAGGCAGTGCGTGTTTTCAATGAAAAGCATGCGGCTTCATCTATTTCGACATGTGCAATAGGATCAAAGCCGGCTCGTATAAAGCCCTCCGATAAACCACCTGCTCCAGCAAAAAGGTCAATTAAATTCATGTCCGCAATTAAAATTGCGCGATAATACTGAAAATAATTGACAGTTACAAATTTTTTATCATATTTATTGCTTTATTTAGTGTGGGCTCACATTTGGTAGGTGTGAGATCGCATTCCCAAAGCAAAATAACACGCCATCCTGAATTTTCAAGTGCCGTGTACTGCTTTATATCGCGTGCCTTGTTCGCGTTTATTTTATTAGTCCACCATTCCGTTTTGGTTTTCGGAATCACAAAGTATTTACATCCCTCATGAGCATGCCAGAAGCAACCATTAATAAAAATCACGGTCTTATACTTGGCCAGCACTATGTCTGGTTTGCCGGGAAGGGATTTCTCATGCAACCTATACCTGAATCCTTTCGAGAAAAGAAACTTCCTTACTATTAACTCGGGCTTCGTATCCTTGCCCTTAATCTGGCTCATATTATAGCTCCTTGTCGCTTTATTATGAACATCTGCCATGATGCAAAGTTAATGTCTAAATGTCCGCGTTATCAATTCTGATTTACAAGCGAATTAATCGGAACATTTAATGCATTTGCGATCTTTCTAAGATTCAACAATGACAGATTTCTTTCCCCTCGCTCAACATCACTAATGTACGTTCTATCAAGCTTACAAACCTTTGCAAATGCCTCCTGGGATAATTCCATCTCTTGCCTGGCAGTTCTTATCTGCTGTCCGACCTCTTTTAAAAATATCTGCTCCTGCTTGGTATATGAATTGCTCATTACGCGGTAAAATACATAAAATGTCGGAAATAAGTCAACGGACTATACGTTTCAGTAAGGCCTTTAATAAAGAAGGGCAGCATAGGTATCTGCCATATATAGAAACTGATTTATTACGAAATGCTTTTGTGGTTATACAGACGCTTTTCTATTAGGCAGGATTTGGTTTCTCATGTTTTCTATCCCGTCTTCTTTAGTCATTAAACATCCAAATTCATTCTGGTGATCTTCGTCCTTATATACCCCATTCCTGTCATTCCACGAAAGCCATGATATTAGCTCATCCCTTGTTGCATCTTCAAAAAACCTGTTTAGCACCTCATCCGGGGCATCCATAATACTGTAAAATGTGAGACCATATTTAACAAAAGTATCCATGATTACTGTTTTAGTTCTTGTATAAAGTTACAATTTAGAACCTATTTATTTATTGAATGGCCATTTACCCTGAGCTTTCCATAATTCTATCTGAACCTGACTGGCAATATCATAAACATCAACGCTGTTGTCATCACAATACTGAAAACAATCAATCATGACTTTATTCAAGCACTCGGCTTCCTGGTCAGTAAAGGCCCTTGTTTCTTCATCCTCTTTCATGAAGAAATGAAAATCATCATCCGGGTGCCATTCTAAAGGATAAAGCTGATGAATATCTCTAAAGAACTG
>CAYZKL010000036.1:17735-30046 GCA_964478855.1 uncultured Flavipsychrobacter sp. | reverse complement strand
CATTTACATCATGGAATGTATATTGCTTAATCACTGGTGATATTTTTTCAAATTTCAATCCTTTATAGCCAGTGGAGATTATGTGGTACTCAATTTTTGTTGGCGTATTATCCATTTCACTCCATATTTCGGCCTCATTCCTATTCGGTGTTACCTGTATCTGCAAATCCTTAAGCGGAGCAATAAATACTGGATTACCAAATTCATAAGTGACCATGACATATTTATCAGGATGAAGCGTTAAATATTGTTTTGACGTTAGTTTTTTACTACCCATAAAATGCCCCTTTTTGAAATTATTTGTTCCAAGATTCAACGTAACTCGTTAAATCATCCGCCACAACGGTCAATTCTGATTTAGTAACTGCTTTACGAGGAGCTAATACCGGATTAGCTATATTCCTCTGTAGGTCTGTTATACTAACTATATAAATAATTGCATCATCACTATATTCTGAAACATCCTCAGTAATAAGGTAGGTTTCTTCCGGATTCTCATCTGGAAATGGTTTTATAATTTTACAAATCTGCCCTCGTTTTGTAGGTTTCATTTATTTGGATTTAGATGTTTTAATTAAACAAGAACGAACTTTATATTAAACATAGCAAATTTAGTCTGCACGAAGTACAGGGAGCCATTATTATTGCAATCAATTTCTTAATTTGAATTTTATAGAGAATTTGATCGAATTCGATGTACCGTTTTCGGTAGTTATTCTTACCATTGAGCTATTTTTATTACTGGACAATTAATGCTCAGATGGCAACAAGGCGACCCCAATTTCAACCCAAATTGTCGCAGTATCCACTTTGAAATCAGTCCAAGGAATTTTCAGAGTCTTTAATATACGGTCGTTCCCATCGGTGCAGGAAACTACAGCACTGTTATCTTCCGTTTTCATGAGGGTCCATACTTGGAATTCTTCCTCTTTCAGCTGAGGTTGATAACTGGCAATAATGTCCAGAAACCAGTAACACTCAAACTGGTCTGCAAGTGCCTTCGCTCCATCAGTTATCAAAAGCCCACACAAATAAGTGTAGTAATTGGCAGTGCTGGCATATTCCCTAAGTTGGTCGTTTGCGTTTATTATATCATTATTCATTTTGATAATTCTGTTGGTAGATTAAAAAGTGGGTAGATATCAATTGCATGGCCACTTTGGATAAAGTCAATCCTCTTTTTCTTTACAGGTAGGAAGTACTGTTCATCTATTATTTCTCTTTTGCAGAGGCTGACGTAGATGGCCCTAGCAAGATGTTTCTCTGCATCTCTCATATAGGTTGCAAACCAGAATAGTTTTTCGGAAATAGCATCTAATTTTATAAGCCTGATAACCTCAAGCCGGATAAATAATTTTGTTTCGTTTGTGTTTAGATCATAGGTAGTAAAGTCAACATTTGGCATGCCTACCCTAAATCTGTACCCTTCCCTCTTAACCTCATTTACAAGGGATTTAAACTCTTCTTGCTCCACAAAATCAGCTCTTTTATTGATTATCTGGTGGTATAGCTTATTTAGTTTCTCCACTTTCATTTGGATGTTCTGTTCCATTTCTATTCCATTTGTTTTTCAGATCCGCCATAAGTTTATTTTTATCATTGCCTATATATGGGTTCATCTGCTTAACAGATGAATGGCCTGTGATAGATTTTAATTGTTCGGGACGCATCCCCCATTGCAAGCTCAATGAAATAAAGGTCTTCCTTGCCGTATGTGATCCGATGAAGCTATACTTTGGTTTGGTTACCTGAATTCTCTCTTTGCCACGGTAATTTACTTTGGTTATGACCGTATCAATCTTTACATCTTTTGCTATTTTCTTAATATTCTTGTTCAGCATCGCAGCACTCTGATCCGGGAAAATCAGATCACTTTCGTTTATGTCCCTACAATACCTATTCAATATTTCTTCTGCAGTATCAAGTATTGGTATGTAGATAGGATGCTTTTTATTTCCTTTTTGCTGGTACAGCACCCATTCTTTTGCCGGGCCATTCTCGATGAGCCTGATGTCCTGCTTCCTAACATTCAGTACGTCCCCAATCCTCTGCCCGGTATAACACTGGAATAAAAAGATATCCTTCGACTTTTGCTGGCTGGATCTATCCCCTGCTTTGAAATTTTCAAATCTTTGAAGTTCACTCTCGTTCAAATAGATTGGCTCCGGTTCGTCATTGTCGCCCTTAAATCGCTTGTAATCTGTATTTGTTAGGTATTTCTTTGGATGAATTTCAGCCCAACCAAGTAGCGTCTTGATATTTCTAAGATTCTTTGATATAGTATTGTTCAAATGATGAAGGACTTCCGCAGAATACAGTTTAAAATCTCTATAAAACTGCATATCCATATTATCAAACGATAACGCATAATATTTCTTTTCGAAACCCTCCAATGCTGTCCTTGTAGAATTGTATTTAAATATGGTGGATGCTTTAGTCACCTTAGTCTTTTCCGCAATAAATTCTTCATAAGCATTCCAGAACGACACCTTCTTAGGTGCATTTACCTGATCTCCTGATACGGCTCGCTCAATTATTCCTCTTATTATCTTAGCGTCAACAGGACTATCATTCGTCAATAGAATAAGATAATCCCTCTCAACTCTTAGCATGACTTTATACAGAAAACCTCTTAACTCCAGGTGGTTTTTATATTTCCGTGAAGGTTCCTGCTGGTTGAAATCCCATTCTGCCGGTCTTATCTTCAATCCAGTATTCACCTTCACATACACTGAATTAACTGTACATCCTATGTATATCGATGTTGGATTTGGGTTGTAACTACTGTCTATATTCTTTCCCGCTTTCCGCTTTCGTTTCGCGGCAACTATGTCCGTACCCTTTAAAAAGGTTCGGTCAAGTAGGAAATAGAATTCAACCTTTCGCATTCATTAAGGTTAATTATTGATCCGGGTGAAACCGGGAAATTTCAAACCATAAGCAGAAGTAATTATCCTCCTGCTTATGGTTATATGTATATGTAGCCGCAATTAATTTTAAGCTGTTTCCTCGGAAATATTAGCTTCGACTTTTGCCGCAATATCTTTAGTGCTTTTAACTTTTAGGCCTAGAGCTTTTGATGAAATCCCTTCTTTATTGCCGGTGACAATAAGCACTCTTTCAGTACTCTTTAAAAATCGATATTCATTAAGCAACTCCCATAGGAAATTCGATAACGCGTCATGAACTTCCTGGCTCTTAGTAAAGAAGTATATACCGGACTGGATGACTTCATCCACCAGAAGGATGATGGTAGGATGAAGATCAGATTGCAGGTCCTTCACTCTAGCTTCATGAGAATAAGAATAGTCATTGAGTTGTTGGAAAACCATTACAACACTCTCATCACTAATATTATCCATGATGTACTTCAACTCCAGACTAGTTACAGCCGAACTACCCTTCGCGCTCTTAAGCTTTTTGACAGACGGCATGACCCCAGTATCTGGATCCAAGAATAGGATCTGACCAATGGTCTTATCCAATAATGCAACCAAACCTTGAAAGTATGCATCCCTGTCTTTGTGAGTGAAAAACGTGATGTAACCAATTTTAAAGTTTTCCGCCTTCTGATTGTTTCTTATGGCAATTGCTTTCAGCTTAACGTTCTGTTCTCTTATGTGGTCATAAATGTCATTTACGGAAGATTCTTCACCATAGAAAGATGTCTTCATCAGGTCTAGCAATGATTCGTTCTGACTCCCAATTCTGTAATTAGTGGCATTCTTATCTCCCTTATTTCGTTCTTCTGCCTCTGTAAGCATTGTAATGTACCAAACTGGTAGGTTTAAAATATTTGCAAGCTTTATAACGAGGTCGTATTTTATTAGGCAAGCAGCGTTGCCAAGAAATTTGTTATTCATAAAAATGTTTGTTTTAGAAAATGATTATTGAAATTTAAGTTTGTACCTGAACTGTATTTTACCAGGCGACTATGGAGGGGGTAGGCACAATAAAATCAAAAACCGTTTTGAGGATGATCTCAAAACGGTTAGAGGATTGTTGTACGTGAGCAGGTACCGACATCGGTACCGGTATTTAAGCACTGGCAAATTGATATAGTTTAGCGCGTTTTTCCACGGTACAAAAAAAATACACGAAGCTTAACCGAACAAGTATATACCCCTTTGGAATAGTGTAAACACATTTTCGGCCACACCGAAAGATGCCCTTTCTTTCTTTGACAGCCGGTTCGAGGCACCGAAGTGTTCCTCCGATATTCCGAAGGCAAGGAAATGGCCTTGGAAAGCCAAGAAAATACACGAAGAACCTGTTGCTAATATCAAAAGCAGTCGTCATCTTCATTTTATTAACTCTGGTATAGACTAAAAACTTGCAGACGGGATTATTAGTCATTAAATGGCATATGAAGTTTACGATCAATAATCTCACCGTCCTTGTAGATATAGTGTTTGAATATTTGGTTTCCCTTCCTATATACTTTGTAGTCTCCGTTTAGTTTTCCATTCACGAGCGCACCTTGGATCATCCGGACTCCATTCACATCATACATAGTAAAATTACCCACTGAGTCTCTCACTGTTTTCGAGCTATCAATCGGGTCGAAAAGAGTACCCTCAATATAAAAGGAAAGGAGGGTATCACCATTTCCTTGGATTTGATATTCAATACCATCTACTAAATCATCTTTATAATAACAAGAGTCTCCAAGTATTCCATTAGGATACCACTCCCGGTAAAGACCATTCTTTTTACCATCAACAGTTTCAAATTCAAGTCTATTGCCAAAAGCTGTTGCTTCTTGATAACAATGCCCGTTATCTGTTTTCTGATACCACTGGTGTCCGTCAGCACGGTAACCTTTTTCAACTCCATTACTAATCAGTTTTGACAAATAGCGCTTACCATTTCCTGTTTCACTGTATTCTTTTATCCACGAATCCGCATTAGTCTTCCCATAAAAATGTTCTCTCACCGGAAGTTTATGAAATCCAATATTATTGGCTGCTCCCAGTTCAGGAATGACATAGTCCAGTTGCAGTCCGTCCAGTTCATCATTCTTATAGTTGTACACATGGGCGAGGCCATACCTATAACCATCTAAATAGTATTCAGTTTCCTTGCCATTCAGTTTTCCGTGAACATAGTTGTTTTCGGTTTGTATCCTGCTATCACGATAGTAGGATATGTATTTGCCATGCTTTTCACCTTTTGAATCTAGGTCATATACCTCATGTTTATATTTCTTAAATGCATCGTAATATGTAACGATGTGCTGTTGCCCAAAGGCATTGCTACAGATAGCTATGGCTATCACAATTAACCTGATTTGCATTGTCGTGTATTTTGGTGGTTTTTACGATTGGTTTAACATAAATAATACGGTCTTGTATAAGCCACCAGGCGGGGAGTTAATTGTAGGTATCGGACGATGTATCATTTTGGCAATTGGGTGTGCCAGAGGTTCCGATGGCGGTAAACTGCTATTAAAAAAAGAGGGGCGGGTCTCTAGCCTACATCTAGCATCGAACGGGACCGCGAAGCCCTGTGCAACTAGAATGCAGGAAGACCACGCCCTTTGGGGCGCGGAGTCCTACTATTCCCTTTGCACATTAAAAATTCGCGGTTTTATCGATGCGGGAAAGTAGCTACGCTACTCTTTTATGTAAATTAATATTGTTTTATTTCGCTATATTCATTACGGTTTTTGTGAATACAAAGATACGAAGCCTTTGTCGCCCGTACAATATATGGACGAGAAAAGCACAGCTAGGAGCAGTTTAACGCAGTATGTTTTTATATTGATGAGAATATTCCGAATCAACTCAAATCTCTACGGGAACTCTACGGAAACAAAATCGGACAAGCTGAAAGGCTTGTCCGACGCGGCTTTTGAAGCCTAAAAGTGGTTCCGTGGGGGCTCGAACCCCAGACCCGCTGATTAAGAGTCAGCTGCTCTACCAACTGAGCTACAAAACCTACATTTTGGAGCGCAAAGGTATGAAAATTTCAATAATTACGGAAACCCTGAATTCAAATTCATGATTTTATTATTCAAATTCACTCTTATCCCTGTTACATGATGTAGAAATACTGCTGATCCTGCACTTTTGCACTGCTCACTATATCTGTAGATACATGGCTGTTGATCATCTGTGTAAGGTCTTTTTCTATGTTCTTAGCAATAGTTGTAACCGGAGTATCGGTAGGTTTATTGTCAAACGGATCCTGCAGGTGTATGGCCATCTTTTCTATCAGCAAAAAGCATGATGCTATCGCAGCCACTGCAGGTATTGCCAGCACACCCAGGTAATCAACAAGGCCGAAGGGCAACAAAGCAATGAACAGCAGCAAAGAAAAGTGGATATACATGCTATAGGTAACCGGGAACACGGTATTCTTGATACGCTCACACTTACCCTGTGCATCGCACAGGCGAACAAGGGTACGCTCCATCTCTATCTGCTGAAACCTGTTGACCCAGCCTTCATTGAGCATAATGTTCAGATCCCTGCCATGCATATTGAGTATAGCAGCAGGCACATTGCTGAAATTGTCGAGCCTGGCTATATCTTCCCTGCTCATGTGCTTATCCAGCCCCTGCAGCGGATTGATGCCCCTGAGGTTTTGACCGAGGCTGAAGCACCACGCTATCTGACGGTGAATAAAGTCGGCCCTGAAACGCTCCACCACTTCCTCCTGGAATTCTTTTTCGGCAAAGCACTGCACCTGGCGGGCCAGCGAGCGAGAGTCATTAACTATTGCGCCCCATACCTGGCGGGCTTCCCACCAGCGGTCGTAAGCCTGGTTCGACTTGAACCCGAGCAACAGTGATATGACCGTACCCAGAATAGCAGGTATAGACAATGGTATGGTAATGTGTTCGAAATCGAACATGGTCTTCAGTATCCATACCAATGTAGAATAGGTAAGCACAAAGGCGATCTCGAACCTTATCTTTCCAAAGGTATATTTCAGCGGAACTTTTTCTTTCAACAACATAACGATCTGTTTTATCCTATATTAGTAATGTAACAACTTCTCTAACTACTCTTAAGCGTATTGCGGCACTTCGTTGTTTTCGGCATCTGCGTGTTGGGTATTTTCCCGGGGCTGTGCTACCTGGGTTTCCGGAGCAGGCTGTACCTGAACGATCTTAATGCCTGATTTTTTGAACCATTTGGTAGGGTCCACGCTATCTCTTACTACAGCTTTGTAGGTATACCCTTCTGGCAGATAAATGAAATCAATGTCGTTACCTTCGGCATAGTTGCGGAAAGCCATAATGGTAGTACCGTACATGATCTTGAATGATATATCGGCAATACTGGGGTTCTCAAATTTTATCTTACGGCACCTGAGCCTCAGTTCTTCTGTTATCAGGTTACTGTGTCCTTTGATACCGGAGCGGTGCATGGCATCAATAAGACTTTCAGGCATATCGAATGCATGAAATAAGATGATGCTGCATTTTCCGCGTATGGCTTTTACAGCAGCAGACACGTGTGCCAGAGAGTTCAAAGTAAAGTCGGTTGGAATCAATACGTTTTTCATAGCTGTAATATTTTATTTGGTTCTGAGCAAAGATGCGCCCGCGCTATGAGGAACACCTAAGCGTAACATAAGATTGTACTAAAATGCGGATTAGAATGAAATAAGAATCGGCTGTATTGCTTTACAGTAAAGCAATACAGCCGATATAAACTTGCAGAAAATGACTAAAAAACTGTAAAAACACATTATCACATATACGAAAAGCGATAAATGTTAAAGAAAATAAAAAGCGAAATTACCTGGCTAACGGCAGCGTTAACACCACCAATGTACCGTCATTATTCTCGGAACTGACCACAATATCGCCGGCATGCAGCCTGAAGATGTTACGGGTAAGGGGCAGGCCTATACCATACCCCTTATACGGGCCGGTATTTGACGCCCTAAAGAACGGATCGTATATATATTTAAGTTCCTGCACGGGTATGCCGATACCCCTGTCCTGGGTAAGTATCTGTATCTTTTTGCCTGTAATGGCGAGGGTAACGGATACTGCTTTGTTATCGGAGTATTTGCAGGCATTCACTATTATATTACTTATACCCAGCTTCAGCAGTTCATAGTTGCCCATTACCGTAATGTTGTCGTTACCGGCAGTATGCAGGGCACTCATATCAATGGTCACATCATTACCCGGTATCAGGTTATTAAGTGTGCGCTTCACATCCTGCAGCAGTTCATCAACCCGTATGTTCCTGAAATTTTGTTTCTTACCATCAAACCCGGTCTGTGCAAGATTGAGCAGGCTGTCTGTAAGGTTTTGCAGCTTCTCTGATTGTTCCAGTATCACCTCCAGCGCTGCCTTGTACCCTTCCTCGGTACGCGGGCGTGACAATGCAATATCTGCCTCGCCATATATAGTGGTGAGCGGTGTCCGAAATTCGTGCGAGGCATTGCTCACAAAATTATTCTGTGTTTCAAAGGCCGTCTCCAGGCGGCTAAGCATGTTATTGAAAGTGGCCGCCAGTACCGATACTTCATCTCCGCTGGTACTTTCCTCCAGCCTGAGGTGCAAGTTCTCTACACCAATGGTTCCTACCTTGTCTATAATATCCCTAACGGGTTTGAAAATAAGCTTAGAGAAAATGATACCTGAAGTATAAGCTATCACTATACCTAGAAAAAAACTGATAAGCAGTATCCACCTCAGGTTTTTGGCATAGAGCGCATACTCTATATTTTCCGCGCCTACTATCACCATATACTTCCCCTTAACCCCGGTATAAGAAATACCGGCATAAAAGAAATTACCTTTCTTATAATTAGCCTCGAGGCCCGCCTCCATGTCTTTATAAAATGAACGTGGTAGTTTGCCACCTTCGGGGGTACTCATAAAAGTATTGATACTGTCTGCACTGAAAAAGTATTCTGTTTCGCCGGGGAGTTTCTCGAGGTGCTGCTGCCTGATATCATCATAAGCCTCTACTACCGACGGCTCGTAGTTACCTATCTTGGCCTTGGCAGTAATGATACCACGGATCTCGAGGTGCTTGTAAAAATCACGGAACGCAAATGTATTGGTAAAGAAATAGACCAGGTAGCTGAACAACAGCAGTATAGCTACCATGATACCTGTAAAAAGAAAAGCGGTCTTTTTCTGTATAGTCATTGTATCAGTTTTCTTTGATGATATAACCCATACCTATCACCGTATTGATGAGTTTGGGCTCGTAGTCCTTGTCTATCTTTTTCCTCAGGTAGTTCACATACACGTCCACCACATTGGTGGTCATGTTAAAGTCCACACCCCATACATTCTCCAGCAGGTCCATACGTGATATTACTTTGCGCTGATTCTTGAGCATGTACTCCAGCAAGCGGTATTCGGTGGAAGTGAGGCTGATGGGTGTTTCATCGCGCATGGCTATACGCGCATCAATGTTCAGCGTAAGGTTGGCGATCTTTAATACGTTGGTGCCTTCAGCTGAGTTCGGTGTTCTGCGGAGTAATACCCTGAGTCTTGCCAGCAATTCTGCAAACTTGAATGGCTTTACCAGGTAGTCATCGGCACCATTGTCCAGGCCGGTAACCACGTTCTCTGTAGTACCGAGGGCGGTAAGCATCAATATGGGTTGTGTCTCCTTTACCTTGCGCAGCATCCTGCATAATTCTATACCATTGATACCGGGCAGCATAATATCCAATATATAGAGATCATACTGGTGGTCTATGGCCATCTGGTAACCGATATTCCCATCAGGTGCAATGCTGACATTGTAGCCAGCCTCAGCAAGCCCCTTACGGATCATGGACGCGATATTCGGATCATCTTCTACTAATAGTATCTTCATTGCAGGATCAAAATTTAAAGTAGCAGCAAATCTAAGCCATAGCCTAAATCAGCAACCGATATAGTTTGTTAAATACAGGAACATCCACACTGCTAAAACCGCCACTCTACTATATTATTCTGCAGTTCGGCCTGGTAGGGTGCCTGCACTTTCACATAGTTGTCGGTATAGCCTTCCATCATACCGCTCTTATCAGCATATTCAAACAATACCGGTCTGCGGCTGCCACTCTGCTGCGCAGTAAAGTATTGCATCTTCTGGTAAGATAGGTTGCGTAGTATTTTGTTTCGTTCGTTGCGTATATGTACAGGCACTACCGGCTTCATGGTTGCAGCCAAGGTATTGTCGCGCTCAGAGTAGGTGAACACATGCAGGTAAGACACATCGAGCCTGTGCAGGAAATCGTAAGTCTCTTTAAAATCCTCCTCAGTCTCGCCGGGGAAACCCACGATCACATCGGCACCTATGCAGCAATGCGGCATCAGTTCCTTTATATATGCCACACGGTCCTCATAGAGTTCCCGCTTGTAGCGGCGGCGCATAGCACCGAGTATATTGTTACTTCCACTCTGCAGCGGAATATTAAAATGGGGCATGAACCGCTGAGACCCTGCCACAAATTCGATCACCTCGTTGCTCAGCAGGTTTGGCTCTATGGACGATATGCGTATGCGTGCAATACCCTCTTCCCGGTCCATTGCCTGTACCAGTTCGTAAAAAGATGTATCGCGGGTTTTACCACCGTCATTGCCTTTACCAAAATCGCCGAGGTTGATGCCGGTAAGTACTATTTCTTTGGTGCCGCCGGCAGCCAATTCCTTCATATTGCGTAGCACACCCTCTATGCTGTCGCTGCGGCTATGGCCACGGGCCAGCGGTATGGTACAAAAACTACAGTTGTAATCGCAGCCATCCTGCACCTTCAGAAAGGTACGGGTACGGTCATTGACAGAAAACGAGCTATGAAACCCGGCAACATCTTCTATATCGCAGGAGCATATTTTAGCGCCTCCGCCATCGGCTGGGCCCTTGGTTATTTCTTTTAGATGATGAGCAAGGTTGAATTTCTCTGCCGCACCAAGCACCAGGTCCACCCCTTCGATCTTTGCTATTTCCTGTGGTTTCAATTGCGCATAGCAGCCTGTTATAACCACCACTGCTTCAGGTGCCCTTTTTTGTATCCTGCGAACAAGCAGGCGACACTCCTTATCGGCATTGTCAGTAACTGAGCAGGTATTGATCACATACACATCTGCCTGCTCCTCAAATTCCTTCTTCACAAAGCCTTCTGTTTCCAGAGACCGGCTGAGTGTGGATGTTTCTGAGTAGTTGAGTTTGCAACCAAGTGTATGAAAAGCTACTGTTTTGCTCATGTGTGACGACCTGCCAAAGCAGGGCAGCAAAATTACTATAAATATAACAACCGCTGGCACGGTTTTGAGCCTCCCTAATAAACTAAACACAAATATTATGAAAAGCCTCATCATACTAGCCAATTTATCATTACTGCTGTTTGCAACAGGATGCAGGAAAGTAAAACAGTTAGCCAATATAAATGTGGATATACCGTATAGCCAGGTGATAGAAGTGCCGGCAGTACCGGGTTATAATTACGGCGTACCGTTACCGGCAGGTGGCGTGTTGCTACCCTTCCCCGCAATTGGATTGCCAACCAATTCGGAGCAATATGTGATACAGTATAATACAAGTATTGAGAAAGTGACATCAGTAGATCTGAAAAGCATGGCGATAAGCATACAGCTGCCCGCTGACCAGAACTTTGACTTCCTCGATAATATCTCGGTATATATTTCTGCAAACGCATTACCTGAAATGCTGGTAGCTTATAAAAATGAAGTACCTAAGGGGTTGAAAACACTTGAAATGTTTACTGTAACAAGTGTAAACCTGAAGAACTATTACCTGCAGGATACAGTTTACTTCCGGATTACAAGCCATATCAATAGTGTACCTCCGGGTGGCGAGCAACTAAAGCTAACCTCTGTATTTCATATGCTGGCCAATCCGCTGAATTGACCGGCTTAATCTTCCCTTTTTTTATAGACAGCTACCTTCCAGGAGGTCCCCTGTTTGTTGCTTATCCTTGTTCTGTCCTTTAATTCGATCAGTTCATCTAGAGCTGCCCATATTCCCTCACGCCACTGCCCGTCTTCGTGCATACTGATGATAAAGACCCCTCCCGGATTCAGATTATTAAATAAAGCACGTACGGCACCGGTAGGATTATTTAGGTAGTAAAGGCTTTCGTTATAAATGATCACGTCGAAACGCTCATCGATTTTAAGATTATTCAGGTTACCTACCCGGAATTGAGTGTTTTTGTCTTCGAATTCTTTTGCTTTTTCGATAGCGACGTCGCTCAGATCTATACCTACGTAGGAAGAATAACCAGTTCCAATAAATTTCTGCTGTAAAATTCCTTCACCGCAACCAAGGTCGAGTATGGCGGCATTTTTGGTAAAATAGTCTGAATACCCGGTAATG
>CAYZKL010000036.1:17239-17725 GCA_964478855.1 uncultured Flavipsychrobacter sp. | reverse complement strand
CCACAGGGCATCCCAGCTTTTCTCGGCATATTGCACATTGAACCGGTATTTTTGCGAAATGCCTTTTCTGATCATAGAAACGACCCGCCAGATGACCCCGTTGATACTTGCCATACTTTGAAGCATTTGCAAAAATGAGTCACATATATTAGCTATTGATTAGAAAGGCATTAGAATACCTTAATATTGTTATTAGAATCCGATTAGAATTTTAGAGAAAATTCGGGTGAAATTCTAATACGGTTCTAATATGGGGCCGCAATCTTGACAAAAAAGAAAATGGCTACCAATAATTGGCAGCCATTCAACTATATGATAATGAATTAATTAGAAACGATACCCAACCTTAAAGCTGAACTGAACCAAGCCTGTAGTTCCTGAGTTCACACCATCAAGTTTATTAATATAAGAGAAGCCAATACCCAGTTCTGAACCGATGTACAGGTGTGGAGTAGGGTTGATATTTATTGACTGGTTCACGATCAT
>CAYZKL010000036.1:8803-17111 GCA_964478855.1 uncultured Flavipsychrobacter sp. | reverse complement strand
AGCAATTACCAGGGATGGACCAAGTGCATACTTAGCTTTACCTATAGCATCGCCGGTAGGGTATATTTTGATACCCGGCATCAGGTAGACCATAGGATCGCTGCTGGTATTTGTGTTTCCGTAATAATCATCACGGTTTGTATTGAATACAAGGGTTGCAGGCACATAAAATGATATAAGATGCCTGGCATCAAGTGAACGCTCGTAGCTAACACCTACACCGGCCACACCATTTTCCGACATCTGGATGGGAGCTAATGCCAGTACATTAGTTTTAAGTCCTGACTTTGGCAGATCATCTTTCACCTCTTGCGCCATTGCACCTGAAGTGATGAATAAACCAAGGATACCTGCAATAATTCTTTTTGAACTCATAACGTTTATTTAGGTGATGTGATTATAAAATTAAACTTTTTTATTAAATGTTTGCCCTACAGGTATTAGTACCTATACCCTATCTTAAAACTGAACTGCACAAGACCCGCAGTGTTTTGGTAAACGCCACCAACCCTATTAAGGTACGTGAATCCAAAACCAAACTCTGAACCAAGATACAGATGGCGGGTAGGATTGATGTTGATGGATTGATTGATGACCATACCAAACTTGGTCTGATTTTCGGTCATCGAAGGAACCGCAGAATAATACGGATCATAATAAGAGGTCTTTGTTCCTGTAGCTATAACAAGCGATGGACCGATAGCATACTTAGCCAGGCCGTAACCACCAGTAGGATATATTTTGATACCCGGCATCAGGTAAAACATAGGATCGGTCCTGTTGGTAGCAACCCCATAATAATCCCGGTTAGCAAGGTTGAATTCGGCAATTGCCGGAACATAAAATGCAATGATGCTCCTTGGGTCGAGTGCTACCTCATAACTAAAGCTGAAGCCCGCTATACCATGCTCGGTAAACTGAATAGGAGCAAAAGCCAGAATGTGTTTATTAAAAGGAGATGGCTGCGAGGTACGGCCCAGATCATTTGAGGCACCATTGTTGAGTACCGGCCTGTCTGTACGAACAAGCTGCCTGCTCCTGGTGAAGGATTCTTCTGTCCCGTTCTCATAACGTATCTTATCTACGTCACTTTTTGGGATAGTATATTCAGGACCGTTAGGATTATCGTGGCGGGTATAGATGATCGTACCACTGCCTACATTCCTGATCTTTGCATCGATAACGCTACCGCTGCTCTTAAAAATCTTATCCTGCGCGATTACGCTGCCGCCAAGAATCATTGAAAAAACGGTAAAAAGCAATACCTTTTTGTTCATAGATGACTATTTATTAGTGTGATACAGAGTATTCTACACATATTGTGCCAACAATTAACGATAAGTAAAACTGCCGTGTTTGCTCTCGATCACTACTTCTTTCTGCTCCGATAGTTCTACATAACCTGATACCTGCGCATCGATATTAAAACTGCGGGCAATCTCTGTGATACCAGCCGCAGTGTCCTTATCAGTGAACAATTCTAGGCGCTGGCCCATGTTAAATACCTGGTACATTTCCTTCCATCCGGTGCCTGCAGACTCCTGTATCATATTAAATAACGGAGGAACGGGTAATAAATTGTTCTTGACCACTCTAAGTGGGGAAGGCAGATAATGAAGGCATTTGCTCTGACCGCCACCACTACAGTGAATGATACCATGTATCTTGTCGAAATGCTGCTTCAATATCTGTAATACTACCGGCGCATAAGTGCGGGTAGGCGATAATATCATTTTACCTACATTGAGCTGGGTCTCTGTAGCGTCGGTCAGTGCATACTTACCATTATATACCACTTCGTCCGGCAGATTAGGATCTATACTTTCGGGATATTTAGTTGCGTATTCTTTTTTCAGCATTTCGTGGCGGGCGCTGGTGAGACCGTTGCTGCCCATGCCGCTGTTGTATTCTTCTTCATAAGTGGCCTGGCCGTAGCTGGCGAGGGATACTACGACATCACCGGGGCGCATCTGCTCAGTAGTTACCAGTTTGCTGCGCTCCATACGGCACGCCATAGTACCATCTACTATCACTGTGCGTACCACATCGCCCACGTCGGCGGTTTCTCCGCCTAAAAAATGCACATCTATTCCATATTCCTTCAGCTTATCGAAATACGACTGTGTGCCGTTGATGAGCGCAGATATAACTTCCCCGGGTATCAACTGCTTATTACGACCTATAGTAGATGAATAGGTAAACGGCCCTGTGGCACCTACGCACAAGAGATCATCTATATTCATGACTATGCTGTCTATAGCTATACCTTTCCACACGCTCATATCACCGGTCTCCTTCCAGTACATATAAGCCAGTATCGACTTTGTACCGGCACCATCAGCATGCATCAGGTTGCAAAATGCAGGATCATTACCCCAGTAGTCGGGATATACTTTACAAAATGCATTAGGGAACAGCCCTTTATCCAGTTTGGCTACCGCCTTATGCACATCTTCTTTCTGGGCACTTACGCCCCTTAAATTATAACGATTATTATCTGTCATTATCTTATTACTAAGGCTCAAAAGTAAGAAATTGAGGGCGATATACGAGGTGTCAGTGGTACTATACCTGCCTCATCTTCCTATTTGCCCTTCTTTTTGAAGTTTTGCACATAAAAATTGACCAGGAAAGGCAAGGCAAGTATGTAGAAAGTGACCTGTTTCCACCATGGCAGTTCCTTGACGCCTATATCCATTACACTGATGAACGGAATAAACAGCATTACCGAAACGATCAATATAGCTAATACTTTTGCCCAGCCACGCTGATACGTGGATACTGATGTGATCGGTTCAGTATCTTCCGAATCCATTTCATTGTGCTGACCCACCAAAACTGACAATACTTCGGTGAGCTCTGCAAAAGCTGCAGTGTGCTCCGTATTACTGCTGAGTGCCTCAAGATTAAAATTTGCAGGCTTGCCTTTCATTGTAAAACTCAGGTAATACTTATCATTTGTTTCGTTCACCGAAAAGTTCACAATGTTTTCCTTACGTACTACAAATGATTCCGGCGTGTAAAAATTCTGCTCCTCAAATGCAACATGAAACGCATCGTCTTGCAGCGTCAATAATGCTCTTGCAGACAGCTTACCGACGATAAACTTTACTACAAGTACCGCCGCTGCCATACACGCAATGATCACTGCAATGACTGCCCAATCCGGTGTTTGCGGGAAATACAATCCTAAAGCCACCATAATTGGCGTGATCATGAGTGCCGGAATAATTATAGCCAGCACTATTTTCCAGGTCATGCTCACCCGCACATCAAATTGTTGTGTATCCTGCTGTTTCAGCATATGTATCTATCTATTCAGGACCAATATCAAGTGTAAAACCGAAAGATGAACCAACTCCGGGTTTACTGCGCACATTTACCGATTGCCCATGTGCTTCGATAATGTGTTTTACAATTGCCAGCCCCAGTCCTGTACCACCTATGGCGCGCGCCCTGTGCCTGTCGGCCCGATAAAAGCGTTCAAAGATACGGGGCAAATGCTCCTCTCCGATACCCGGGCCATCATCTGATATCTCTATATAGACATGTTTTTCGTCCATCTCGTAGCAGCCGGCAGTTACTGAGCCGTTGTCGTTACCATACTTTATGGCATTCTCTACCAGGTTCACCAGTACCTGCTTTATTTTCTGCTTATCAGCATTGACCATCATAGGCCGCTCCGTGCCTTTTTTGAACAGCAACTGTATAGATTTGGCTTTAGCCTTGAGCGAGAATTCTTCATACACATCCCTGATGAGGTCCTGTATACTGAATGTCTCCTGTATCAGGGGTATCTTACCGGATTCAAGTTTAGATATTTCATCAAGGTCGTCTACCAGCCTCACCAAGCGATCTATACCCTTTGATGCGTTTGTGAGAAATTTCCTGTTCACCTCTTCATCTTCCAGGGCACCACCCAGCAATGTGTCCACATACCCCTGTACGGAGAATATAGGCGTACGCAGTTCGTGGGCAAGGTTCATGAGGAATTCTTTACGAAACTGTTCATTTGCCTTAAGCAATTCTATTTCATCCTTTCGCTGTGTAGCCCATTTCTGCACATCTTCACTTACCTCTTCTATTGACTTTTGCGGAAGGATATTCTCGTAAAAGAATTCCTCTTTCTTAGTCGCTTTTGTCTGGTAAATGAATTTGTAGATGAGCTTTATCTTACGATAAATGAACCGCTGCAGTGTATAGTAATAAAGCCAGTAAATAATAATGAAGGTGATGCCAAAAACTATGAGTGGAATGTACCAGTCGCGCTGCAGGAAAAGGCTAAGCAAAGCATTGGCACTGGCAATGATAATTGCAGTGATAAACGAAAGCAGCCTTGGGGACAGATTTTTGGTATCCAGTACAGACATGGTACTAAGATAAGTGTAAAAGTTAAATGGAAAGAAAAAACGTTTTACTGAGTAAAACGTTTATCCCATTTCAAACTTATAGCCTACGCCTTTCACGGTAGTAATAAGATCTATACCTACCTTCTGGCGTATCTTACGGATATGCACATCAATGGTCCTGTCTCCCACTATTACATCGGTACCCCATACCCTTTGCAGTATCTCATTTCTCAGGAACACACGTCCAGGCTTTGAGGCAAGCAATGATAAAAGTTCAAATTCTTTTTTGGCCAGTAATATTTCCGTGCCCTTGTAGGTAACTGTAAACTTTGTTTTGTTGATCTCCAGGTCGCCAAAAGTTACTTTCTGATCCTGCTCCTCATCTTTCCTAAGCCTGCGGAGTGCAGAGCCTATACGTGTAGCAAGCAGTTCAGGTTTTATGGGCTTGGAGATATAATCATCGGCACCTATCCTTAAACCTTCTATCTCGTACTTCTCGTCATTCAGTGCTGTAAGAAAGATAATAGCGGTATCATCAAACTCATGCATAGACCTCAATTCCTTAATGGTCTCTATACCATCTTTATTGGGCATCATTATGTCGAGGAGAATGAGATCCGGCCTGAAATCTTTAGCCTTGCGGATGGCTTCTACGCCATCTTTCGCAGCAGCGATCAAATAGCCTTTGTTCTTTAAATTGTAACTGATGAACTCTACAATATCCGGTTCATCATCAACTATCAGGATCTTACCCGGGAATACTTCCATATTTTCACTTAATCTTGAGCAATATTACACACTCAATGTTACGACAATAAGAACACAATATTACCTAATTGTTAACTGCCGACACAAAGGTAAAAAGAATACGGCAATGTGCGTAATCAAAAGGTGTTCACACCCGGATCAGCACATTGCCGTAAATTATGATCTCTATTCCTTATTTAAGGGTAACGCTGCCGTTACCTACTTTGTATCCGTCGTTATACAATTCTATAGTATAGGTTCCCTTTGCGTAGTCACCATTCTGGTTCCAATCCATGGTAATGTTTTTGGCCATCTGGTTCTGCAGAAGTGATATTTCTTTCATAACAGAATACTTAACGGGTTGTCCATCTGCACCGGTAAGTGTGCCGGAAGCATTTGCACCTGAGCTCAGTACTATTCCACCCGGAGCAATAAGCCTCAGGTAAATTTCCTTATTGCCACTTTCTGCTATACGATTTTCATCGATATCAAAAGTGATACGAAGGATATCCACTTTTTTAGCTTTGCTTGTTTCTTTCTCCTTACCATTCCTACGCCTGTCTATCGGCTCCATGCGAATGTTAGATGCATGTAGTACTGAACCGATCTTTTTAAGAGCTATGTTCTTAGCTACAGTAGAATCACGTTCTGTAGCCAGCACTTTATTCTGACCGGTAAGTTGTGTATTCTCCTGCTCCAGTTCCGCTATACGGGTCTCATATTCTTTTGTTTTGTCAGTAAGCATGGTGATCATTTCACGTGCTTTCTTCAGCTCTGCCTGTGTAGCATTCTTATTGCTGAGGATAGTACGGATCTGCATTCTCATTTTATCCATTGCTTTTTTATCTTCCTGGAGGGAGCTATCCATTTTCGCATTCTGGCTAACTAACTGGTCGATCTTAACTGATGCAGCATCAAAATCTGTTTGCAGAGAAGCACGGTCTGTGAGCACAGAATCGATTTTTTGCTGGTCTTCGGTTATTTGCATTTCATTCTGTTTTGCCATGTTATTTTTGCTGACAAACAGGTAAATGCAACCTGCCAATAACACTAATATCACTACCCAATAGATTATTGAGCTGTTTTTTTTGCCGTTGTTGCCCTGTGCGGGCTGTTCATATTGACTCATAACTACTTAGTTTTGTTTAAATTGGGTGAATTTAATACTGAACAAAGATAATATACTACTTTAGGTAAATGCAGCATATTAAAGACATTTTCTTTCTCGACATAGAAACCGTGCCAATAGTTGCCGAACACGGTTCACTTTCACCGGCTATGCAGTCTGAATGGGCAAGGAAGGCAAAGTTTATGAAAAGCATAACAGATGAACAGCCTGATGCCGGAAAACTGTTTTCAGAAAAAGCGGGAATATTCTCAGAATTCGCCAAAGTTGTGTGTATTGGATTCGGCAGTTTGAGCCTGCACGAGAATGTGTGGAAAATGAGATTGAAATCATTGGTGAATGACGATGAAAAAATATTGCTGCAGGAATTTTGCGATGTACTTTCCAAATTTCAACACCATTACAAAGACTTCCGCTTTTGCGGGCATAACATAAAAGAGTTTGACATGCCGTTTCTTTGCCGGAGAATGGTGATCAACGGGATAGCACTACCCGACTGCATGAATGTATCAGGCAAAAAACCATGGGAGGTGACGCACCTGGACACTATGGATATGTGGCGATTCGGTGACCATAAGAACTTCACGCCGCTTTCTCTGCTGGCAGAAGTGCTGGGCATACCATCCCCCAAGAATGATATTGACGGTAGTATGGTAGCCTCTGTTTACTACAACGAAAACAACCTGGCCCGCATTGGTAAATATTGCCTGCAGGATGTGCTGACAAGTGCGAAAGTATATTTGAGATTAAAAGGGATACACAACATCGATCCTGAACCTATCTTTGTAACTGAATAGCAAAGTGAGCGAGCAAAGATGAATGCAGACCTAAAGAAATTATTCCAGTCATTACAGTTAAGGCAATTTGCACCCGTTTATCTTATAGACGGAGAGGAACCCTATTACCTCGACATGATCACATCCTACTTCGAGGATAAGATACTTACCGCAGCGGAAAAAGATTTTAACCTGATGGTGCTCTATGGCAAAGACAGCCAGTGGGCCGATGTGGTGAATGCCTGCAGGCGTTTCCCGATGTTTGCAGAGAAGCAGGTAGTGATACTTAAGGATGCGGCACAACTAAAAGACTTCAATGAACTTGCAGGGTATATCGAAAAACCATCACCAACTACCATATTCCTGATAGAACACCGGTTCAAGAAAGCCGATGGCCGCAGCAAGGTGGTAAAGTTTGTAAAAGAAAAAGGCTTCCATTATACATCAGACAAGATACGGGAAGATAAGATGCCTGACTGGATACAGGTACAGGGTAAAGAATTGGGTTTCAACATTGGCCATAGAGAAGCCGAGATACTGGCTACCTACCTGGGCAATGACTTACAGAAGATTGTTAACGAAATAGAGAAGGTGCGCATCAATGTGCCTGACGAAACAGAACTAAGTGCAGCCCTCATACAGAAATACATAGGCATCAGCAGGGATTATAACCTGTTTGAATTTCCGGAGGCACTTACCAGCGGCGACCGGGATAAATTGTTCAGAATGCTTACGTACTTTCTAGCCAATCCCAAGTCGGCCCCTATGCCGTTCCTGGTAGGTATATTCTACACACACTTTAACCGACTGTATATAGCTAACTATGTACGGGGCAAAGCAGAGAAAGATGCAGCTACAGCACTCGGTGTGCCGCCATACAGGGTAAAGGATATTATGGCTTCGGCACAGCACTGGCCATTGCACAGGGTAGAAAAATGTATGCTGCTGCTGAGCAAGTACAGCACCATGGCAGTGGGTATAAAAAGCAATGCGGGTGACAAAGAGCTACTTAAAGAAATGATAGGCCAGATGATGGACTAAAAAAAAGCCTCCGGAGTTCCGGAGGCTTTTCAATATATCATTCCTGTTTATTTTACGAGGTACATCACTTCTTTTACCATCTTCACTGTACGTGGCACATCAGGCAGGTATGCGGCCACAAGGTTTGGCGCATAGTGCATATTAGTATCAGCAGAGCACAGACGGCGAATAGGCGCATCAAGGTAATCAAATGCTTCCTTTTGTACACGGTAAGATATCTCAGATGATACACTACCGAAAGGCCATTGCTCTTCCACTATTACCAGGCG
>CAYZKL010000036.1:1557-8793 GCA_964478855.1 uncultured Flavipsychrobacter sp. | reverse complement strand
ACTATAGTTTGCCAATCCAGCGGGCGTATAGTGCGCAGGTCAATAACTTCCGCACTGATATTTTCTTTTGCCAGTTCATCGGCAGCAGCCATAGCTACTTTCATCATTTTATTATACGAGACGATAGTTACATCTGTACCTTCTCTTTTCACCTTAGCCTTACCTATTGGTATCAGGTACTCTTCTTCGGGCACTTCACCCTGGTCACCATAGGCAGTTTCACCTTCCATAAATACCACAGGATCCTGGTCGCGTATTGCTGATTTCAATAGTCCTTTAGCATCATACGGATCAATAGTAGAGATCACTTTAAGGCCGGGTACATTCGCATACCAGTTCTCAAAAGCCTGTGAGTGCTGTGCACCCAGCTGGCCTGCAGAACCGTTAGGACCGCGGAACACGATAGGACAGGTAAACTGGCCACCGCTCATAGACACTACTTTAGCAGCATGGTTCACTATCTGGTCAATTGCAAGCTCTGCAAAGTTCCAGGTCATAAACTCTATTATCGGACGTGTATCGTTCATCGCGGCACCTACACCTATTGCGGCAAAACCAAGCTCAGCGATCGGGGTATCTATGATACGCCTCGGGCCAAACTCATCGAGCATGCCCTGGCTCACTTTGTATGCTCCTTGTCGCGGCGCATCTCTTCTTCCATAGCTTCTCTTAATGCCTGTCGTAATGGTATTGTACGCATGATAAAATCAAAAGTTAAAAATCAAAAAGTTAAGTCGAATTGAAGCTGCAAATATGCAAATGAGCTAAAAAACGAGCGTAAAGATAGTAAAACAACCTTATTTTCCTTCGGGATGAAAGGTTACGGTACTTATAGCGTCATTTTCTTCAAATTTCAGCTTTAATGCAGTATCAGAAATTGACACTATTTCCATGGTCACCTTTTCACCGGCATTGTCTCCGCTCATCTCTTCCAACACCAGTATACCCTCTTTTTCGAAGTACCATTTGCCCGAATCCACACTGCCGGCAAAAGATAAGATGGCTATACTATCGGCCCTGAAATCAAATACTGTATTAGTAACTGCTTCCAGTTGCATAGTTACGGCGCTGTCATATTGCGATTGCATTATATGTCGCAGGCTATCCATATTAGTCACACCATAAAGCCCAAGTTGGTCTCATCATCGTTTCCCTTGCCTATCGTATCTATATATTTCTGGCTGTTGATGAAAAAACTATCCATCTCAGGGTTTTCCAGGTGCACGGCATGCCACTTACCAACTATTTTTTGCTCCTTATTTCCCTTGCAGGACGCCATAACCACTATGAGTAGTAACAGGTAGAAAATGGTCTGCTTCATAAGTTATGATTAATCAGGTAAGTAAAAGTTCAAAAGATCCTATTCAAGTTCTATCAACACGGTGCCTTTTTCTACTGCAGTACGCTCATTCACTCGTACGGCTTTAACTACAGAAGGCCCAGTTGCCTTTAGTATATTCTCCATCTTCATAGCCTCCAGCACTACCAACCCGTCTCCTTTGTTTATCTGCTGACCCGGTGTTACCAGTATTTTCAATATCATACCCGGCATAGGTGCTTTGATAGGCTCTGCCTTTTGCATTGCCTTCAGGTCAAGGCCCATGTTGCTCAGCAACTGATCTATCGGCTCTTTTATTGCAGTTTTATATCGCTGTCCGTTTACCCGTACGGTTACTTCCTTGGCCTTACGGTCCACCTGTTCTATGATAGCCGTATAGCTTTTACCGTTGTACAATATACTGACAAGGCCATTAGGCTGCTCGCTGGCATCCCAATCGGCAGGGGTATCATTGATCACCAACCCACCATCGGTCTTAGCTACAGAATAAGCTGCCTTATCATTTACTGTTAATTGTAACATGCGGTATATAATTTTATCAAAGCAAAAATACACAATTGCAATAGCATCATTAATAATTTTTAATGATTACATTTAAACCACAAAAATATTTTTATGACCATATCTGATAAAGGTTTAAAGCTCATTTGCTCATTCGAAGGATTTTCGGCCAAACCATACCCAGACCCGGGCACAGGAGCCAAACCCTACACTATTGGCTATGGCACTACAGTATATCCAAACAAAGTAGCCGTGACCATGCAGGACGCACCGGTAACAAAAGAACTGGCCATGACTTATGTAAGGGATCATATAGAAAAGCAAATGGCAAGCTGGCTGACCACAAATCTGCCGAACCTAACCCAAAATCAGTACGACTCAGTATGTTCCTTTATCTATAACATCGGGCTTGGCAACTTCAAAACATCCAGCTTGCTTGCAGACATAAAGAAAGGAGCAACTAACGATATAATTACAGCCGATTTTAATAAATGGACTAAGGGAGGCGGCAAAGTGCTGCAAGGACTTGTTAAAAGAAGGGCTGTAGAGGCTGCACTTTACTGCAACGGCACTTATCCTGTATAAAAATATCTATCTTTACAGCCGTATAAACTTAACCTGAAGATGAAAAAAGCTACACTGTCTTTACTGGCATTTCTTTTTGCTATCGGAGCATTTGCGCAATCCAAAGATCTTATTGGTGTTCCAGGTCCTATAAAATTTGACGGGCATAACTTCTTCCTTAGTCGTGTTACCACATTATCACCGGGCCACTACTTACAAGAGTATGTTCCCCGCCATCAAAAAGTAGGCAAGCATGACTCCATCATTGTGTTTGAGGTATATACCGAACCAATGGATCTGAAAAAAGCGGTGGATATAAAAACTGCAGCATTGAACAAAAGGAAACTCACAGATAACGTACTGCACCAGGAACTATTGCCTGGTAAAGGCAAAGATGAGTATGTGATAGACTTTATACAGGGAGAGGAAAGGGAACACCACTATATGGAACTGGTGGAATGGAATGCCTACCGATATAAAAAGTACAAGACAAAAACCGGCAAGGAAAGTGTGATCATGTTTGGTATCGGCACCCGCGCATATGGCAATAATTACGGCACCTTCTTCCCGATAATGAATGAAACAAAGGCGTATAAAATAATAGCGTTAAAAGCTTACAACATTCCTAAGACCCGCTTTGAACTCTAACCTCAGCTGATCTTGCCCCAATGTGATTGCCGCCCTTGCTGCACCAGCATATGCCTGATGCCCTGGTGCTGAGGCTGGTCCAGTTTTGGATCATTGGCGAGCAGTTGTTGTGCTGCGATCCTTGTCTGCTCCAGTAGTGCACTATCCCTGACTATATCTGCCAGTTTGAATTTAAGCACCCCACTCTGCTTGGTACCGTACATGTCGCCCGGGCCACGCATGGCCAGGTCTTGTTCTGCTATCTCAAAACCATTAGTGGTGGATACCATTATCTGAATGCGCTTGTAACTCTCTTCGGATAGCTTATTGCCAGTCAGTAATATACAATAAGACTGATCTGCACCACGCCCTACCCTTCCCCTCAACTGGTGCATTTGCGACAGCCCGAAACGTTCTGCACTTTCTATCAGCATCACCGATGCATTGGGCACATTCACACCCACCTCAATCACCGTAGTAGCCACGAGCACATCTGCCTCGCCTTTTACAAAACGCTGCATGTTTCGCTCCCGCTCCCCGGCCTCCTGTCTGCCATGCACCATGGCTATGCGGTACCTGTTTTCGTTGAACCAAATTTTCACCTGCTCATACCCTGCCATCAGGCTCTCGTAATCCATCTTCTCCGATTCCTCTATCAGCGGATAAACAATATATGCCTGCCGCCCTTTGTCCACTTCGGTGCGCATGAACTCCATAACCCCGGCCCGCAGCGCATCCTTACGATGTACCGTTTTTATCTCCTGCCTTCCCGGGGGCAGCTCATCTATCACAGACACATCAAGATCGCCATACAGGGTCATTGCCAGTGTACGGGGTATAGGCGTAGCAGTCATTACCAGTATATGCGGCGGTATCTCATTCTTTTGCCATAGGCGGGCCCGCTGCCCTACACCGAAACGATGCTGCTCATCTATGACCGCAAGACCAAGGTTCTGAAACTGTACGCTTTCTTCTATAAGCGCATGGGTACCAACAGCTATACGCAGCGTGCCGTCTGCCAGTTCTTTCAATATCTCTTTTCTAACTTTACCTTTTACGCTTCCCGTAAGTAGTTTCACAGCTATACCCATATCCTCCAGCAAAGCCGATATGCTGAAAAAGTGCTGCTGTGCCAATATCTCGGTTGGCGCCATGATACAAGCCTGGGAACCATTATCGAGTGCTAATAGCATAGCCATTACTGCCACAATAGTTTTACCACTACCCACATCGCCCTGCAGCAGCCTGTTCATCTGCTTACCTATGCCGGTATCCTGCCGGATCTCCTTGAGCACACGTTTCTGTGCATTGGTCAACTCGAAGGGAAGATGATGCTTGAAAAAGTTATTAAAGTTGTCGCCTACTTTATCGAAACGCCAGCCTTGCTGTGCAGTGTGCTGCAGCCGCAACCGGGCGATCATCAGTTGGGAAATGAATAGTTCTTCCCACTTCATCCTATGGCGGGCTGCCTGTTCATGCTGCTCGCTATCGGGAAAATGCAGCCAGCGCAATGCGGCATAACGGCTGCATAGATTGTAATGCCTCAGTATATCAGCAGGAAGCACTTCAGGAATATCACCCTGCTTTACTTTTTCAAATAATGACTGTGTGAGTTTTGCAATAGAGCGGTTGGTAATACCCTTTATCCTAAGCTTCTCCGTTGTGGAATAGACGGGCTGCATACCTGCTACTGAAGTTTCTGCATTCCACAATTCTATTTCAGGATGCGCTATGTTATAGAACCCGTTGAACGCACTGACCTTGCCATAGACTATGTATCGTTCGTTCTCCTTCAGTGCCTTCTTCATCCACGATGCACCCTGGAACCATAGTAATTCTATGCGTCCTGTCTCATCATATAGCGTGGCTACAAGGCGTTTCTTACGCCCCTCACCTTCTTCACCAATATTAATAAGTGTACCTACCAATTGGGCATATTCCGTCTGACCATTTATAGTGCCGATCTTATTCAGCTTGGTACGGTCGGAGTAGCGATAGGGGTAATGATGCAGCAGATCTTCAAATGTGCTGATCTCCAGTTCCTGGCGCATCAGTTCTCCCCGCTGAGGGCCTACGCCTTTCAGGAACTCAATAGGTGATTCTAATATGGATAATGACTGGCTAATAAAATAAATTTAAATCCTCGTACGAGATCCATTGAATAAGCTCACCTTATCAATTGAACTCCCAACCTATGTCCTTACGGTAGTACCTGCCTTCGTAAGTTACCAGTTCCGCATTTTCATATGACTTAGCTAAAGCCTGCTTTATATCTGCACCATATGAGGTAACAGCGATAACACGGCCGCCATTGGTTACTACATCTTCTCCTTTGTTTGCAGTACCCGCATGAAACAACAAACTACCCCTCACATCATCAAACCCTGACATTACCCTGCCTTTAGGATAATCACCGGGATAACCCTCTGATACGAGCATTACCGCACCTGCGGCCCTTTCACTATGCTGTACAGTCACCTCATTCAGCTTTCCTTCATTCATTTTCAGCATCAGTTCCACAAGGTCGTTTTCCAGCCGTGGTATCACCACTTCTGTTTCCGGGTCTCCCATGCGACAGTTGTACTCTATTACAAAAGGTTCTCCATTCACCTTTATCAGTCCGAAGAAGATAAAACCCTGATAAGTGATCCCTTCCTGCTTCAATCCCTTTACTGTAGGTTCTATTATCCGCTCCGTCACCTTCTTCATGAACGCAGCATCAGCAAATGGCACCGGAGATATAGCACCCATACCACCGGTATTGAGCCCTGTATCGCCCTCGCCTATCCGCTTATAATCTTTTGCTTCGGGTAGCAGTACATAATTGCTGCCATCGCTCAATGCAAAGACAGACATCTCAATACCATCAAGGAACTGCTCTATCACCACCTTAGCACTCGACTCACCAAATTGTTTGTCCATCACCATAGCACGAAAAGCCTTGACGGCTTCGATAGTAGTTTGAGCAATTACTACACCCTTACCGGCTGCCAAACCATCTGCTTTAATAACAATAGGTGGCTCGCTGCGCTTGATGTAGGCAACGCCCTGCTCAAAACTTTCTACTGTAAATTCTTTATAAGCCGCTGTAGGTATATTATGCCGCTCCATGAATTTCTTAGAGAACGCTTTACTGCCTTCCAGTTGCGCACCTTCCTTCGATGGACCGCAAATGATAATATGCTTCAGCAAAGGATCTTTTTTGAAAAAATCATAAATACCTGCAACCAATGGATCTTCCGGCCCGGGCAACAGTATATCTATTTTATAGTCTATACATGCTTTCTTAACCGCCTCAAAGTCGTTGTATGATATAGGTATATTAGTACCATATGCACCGGTACCTGCATTACCCGGTGCTATATAAAAGCTTCCGCATAGTGGGCTTTGGCTGAGTTTCCAGGCAAGTGCGCACTCTCTGCCGCCTGACCCCAAAAGGAGGATATTTTTCATTTTTTAGAATTATCCACAAAAAAAGCAAAAAAATGCAGGCTCAACGCTAATATTTTTATTTATTTTGGCAGTTCAGTTAAATTTTAAACATTAATTATGAGCATAAACAAAGAGAAGGATCTGGAAACAGCATTAGATATGCCTGTTCAGATGGATGCTTCAGGTAAAGGACATCCCAAAGGATTATATGTACTATTTGTAACTGAGTTCTGGGAACGATTCAGTTATTACGGGATGCGTGCCATTTTCATCCTTTACATGACAAAAATGCTCCTGCTTGACAAAGCCCTGGCAAGTAACATCTATGGTAGCTATACCGGCCTGGTGTATCTGACCCCGCTTATCGGTGGTTATATGGCCGACAGGTACTGGGGTAACAGGAAATCAATATTCGTTGGCGGTATCCTTATGGCGATCGGCCAGTTCATGATGTTCCTTTCGGCAACATTTGCCACAGGTGCCGACAAAGGTCTTGCTATCACGCTGATGTGGTGCGGCCTTACAGCTTTAATATTTGGTAACGGTTTTTTCAAACCCAACATTTCTACAATGGTGGGTCAGTTGTACACCGAAAAAGATGTTCGTAAAGATTCGGCATATACCATATTCTACATGGGTATCAATGCCGGAGCACTTGTAGCACCCCTTATCTGCGGTACTTTTGAAAACTACAAATGGGGATTCCTGTGTGCAGGCTTAGGTATGATCATCAGCCTTATCATATTCTATCTTACCAAGAATAAATACCTGGT
>CAYZKL010000036.1:0-1547 GCA_964478855.1 uncultured Flavipsychrobacter sp. | reverse complement strand
GGTAGCACCGGACGGCAGACAACTGGGCGTAGGTGCAAACAAACTGAATGATGTACCTGAGGAAACCACTGATAACAAAAATAAAGGCGCATTCAGTACTCAGCAGCTTACCATCCTTATAGGTGGAATCGTCGTAGCATTCTCTATATTGTACTTTGGTGTAGGTATCGATATATGGGGTTCACTCATTTATGGTATGACAGCGGTTGGTCCGTTTGTGATCATCACTGATAAATCACTTACCAAGATCGAAAAAGACAGGCTTTGGGTGATCATCCTGATCATGATATTCGTTATCTTCTTCTGGATGTGCTTTGAGCAGGCGGGTGCGTCGCTCACTTTCTTCGCTGAAGAGCAAACAAACAGGACAGTCTTCGGATATACTATGCCTGCGGCTTATTTCCAGAGCTTCAATGCCGGTTTCATCCTTATCCTGGCACCTATCCTCAGTGCGCTGTGGGTATGGCTGGCTAAAAAAGGCATCAACCCGGTTGCTCCTTTCAAACAATCACTCGGACTTGCGTTCCTGCCATCAGGTTTCCTGTTCATTGCTTTTGGTTCTAAGGTCATTCCGACAGAAGGCGCAAGCATTATCTTCCTTACCGGCCTGTACTTCCTGCACACGATCGGTGAACTTTGCTTAAGCCCTATTGGCTTATCTATGGTTAACAAACTGACCCCGGGCAGGTTTACATCGCTGATGATGGGTATCTGGTTCCTGGCGATTGCTACCGGTAACAAACTTGCCGGTACTATGAGCTCGCTTTATCCTGATCCGACAGCTACGGAGCACCCGCAGATCTTCGGTATCGTGATAGATAGCCTGCATACATACTTTATGTTGTTCGTAGGTTTCTCAGGCGTGGCTGCTATCATGCTGTTCATCCTGAGCAGGAAACTGCAGAAGATGATGCATGGTATCGCTTAACATCAAAATACAATACTCAATAAAAAAGCAGGGCCAACGCCCTGCTTTTTTATTGAGGGGGAGAAAACAGGGTGAATAAAAAATAAAGATTATTTTGCTGAAGGATTTCAAACAGAACCGATAAGTATGGAAACTACAAAGGCCGCAACCGAGACACTCACCCTCGACGATATACAGAATTTCAAAGGAAAATATCCTAAGCAACTGTGGTACCTGTTCCTCTCCGAAATGTGGGAACGGTTTGCCTTTTATGGTATGCGTGGTATGCTCACCATCTTTATGGTGGAAAAGCTGCTGCTGAGTGAAAAGGATGCTAACCTGCAGTATGGTGCCACACAGGCGTTTGTATATACACTGGCATTTGTAGGAGGTCTGTTTGCAGATAAGATACTCGGTTTCCGTAAGTCCATATTCTGGGGTGGCATACTGATGATCATTGGCAGCTTTACACTGGCATTCTCTCCGCAGGATCTATTCTATATAGGTATCAGTTTTACGATAGTGGGCACCGGCTTCTTTAAGCCCAATATTTCAACCATGATAGGAAGCCTTTATAAAGCAGAGGACCCAAGAAGAGATGCAGGTTTTGGCCTGTTCTATTCGGGCATTAATATTGGTG
>CAYZKL010000035.1:18323-35612 GCA_964478855.1 uncultured Flavipsychrobacter sp. | reverse complement strand
CGATAAGGACCACCCTTCCCGCATCATATTACCCATCCTGCACAAATGATTTTACTAAAAATAAATAGCGACTATATTATTGATTATCAATAACATAGTCGCTATTATAGAAACTAAATAATTAAGCTGTTACACCGCCATACATTTCTGCTTTCAGCGCCTTCACCCTATCATTCAGCATGTATTCATCAAAGTCCATTTCCCTGTCTATCAGTCCCGATGGTGTCAGTTCCAGCACTCGGTCTGCTACGGTGTTGGCTAGCTCATGGTCACGTGTGGTAAACAGTATCGTACCCTTAAAGTCCTTCATGCCGTTATTCAGGGCAGTAATGCTTTCCAGGTCCAGGTGGTTGGTAGGTTCGTCAAACAGGAGTACGTTACCCTTCAGCATCATCATACGGCTTAGCATACAACGCATCTTCTCACCACCGCTTAATACGGTACATTTCTTTAATGTTTCCTCCCCGCTGAACAGCATCCTTCCCAGGAAACCACGGATAAAGGTCTCATCCTTTTCCTCTGAGTACTGGCGCAGCCAGTCTATCAGGTTTAGCTCATCCTGCAGAAAGTACGAGCTGTTATCGCCCGGCAGGTAAGTAGGCGTTACTGTAACACCCCACTTATACATACCCTCATGATTATTATCTTCTCCTGCAAGTATGCCGTAAAATGCTTTGGTAGCCAATGAGTTAGAAGATAATATTGCAACCTTCTGTCCACGCTTCAGATCAAATGATATGTCCTTGAAAAGCACCTCTCCGTTCAGTGTTTTGCCCAGGCCCTTTACTTCCAGTATCTGGTCACCGGCCTCACGCACCTGGTTGTTGAACAGGATCGCCGGGTACTTACGGTTGGATGGGCGCATCTCATCCAGTTTAATTTTATCTAATGCTTTCTTACGGCTAGTTGCCTGTTTCGACTTAGAGGCATTGGCCGAGAATCGGGCAATGAACTCTTTCAGTTCGGCTATCTTATCCTCAGCCTTCTTGTTCTGGTCGCTCCTCTGTTTCAGCAACAGCTGGCTCGATTCGTACCAGAACGTATAGTTACCTGTATATATATTTATTTTACCAAAGTCTATATCCGCCACATGCGTACATACCGTATCCAGGAAGTGACGATCATGCGACACCACCAATACGATCTTGTCATAGTCCGCCAGGAAGTTCTCCAGCCAGATTACCGTTTCCAGGTCAAGGTCATTGGTAGGTTCATCCAGCAGCAGTATGTCCGGGTTACCAAACAATGCCTGTGCCAGCAATACCCTCACCTTCTGGTTACCGTCTATATCCTTTACCAGCTTTGCATGAAATTCCTCCTTGATACCCAGGTTGCTCAGCAGGGTTGCCGCATCGCTCTCAGCGTTCCAGCCATCCATTTCCGCAAACAGCCCTTCCAGCTCACCGGCCTTTATACCATCTTCCTCGCTGAAGTCCTCTTTGGCATAGATGGCATCTTTTGCCTTCATTACATCATACAGCACTGTATTACCACGTATCACGGTTTCCAGTACAGGTATTTCGTCAAATTCGTAGTGGTTCTGCTTCAGTACGCTCATACGGGCGCCCTTGCTGATGTCCACTCGGCCTGTGGTCGGGTCTATCTCGCCCGATATTATCTTCAAAAATGTGGACTTACCTGCACCATTGGCACCAATGATACCATAACAGTTGCCCTCGGTGAACTTGATGTTCACGTCTTCAAACAGCACACGCTTACCGTAGCGGAGCGATAAATTATTTACTGAGATCATATATTATAATGGAAAGCGGATACTATCAAATGGCCTTATGCCACAGCACTATCCTACCCGTTTTTTGCGGGTGCAAAGGTACGGATAAGTAATGGCATTATTCAAATTTCACATGAGAATTAAGCCAGAATTAGCATACTCTTTAAAATTGCGGGCAAACCGCTTTTTTGAACATATTAGGGTTCTTAGGGTAGTTCCCTGTTACCGAAAGGGTCATTTCAAAACCACCCTGCATATTACTGGCTTTCTTCAGCCTCGATGTATTCACATCATAACTGATACCTCCTGCCATATGCTTGTACTTTATCTTTACTATTGGTGCAATCGCATCCCTGTTTCGGGCTATGATACCACCATAAATTTCAAAATCTGGTTGCGAGAATGCCGCCGAGTAGTTCTTCCACCCCAGCAGCAGTGCCCCCATCAGTTCATGAAACTTGCCTTGGGTGGAATAGTTACCATGCAACAATAGCACCACATTGTCATTCATTTCCCTGGCCATAGAGGCATTCACGTTCAGCCGGGCATAGGCAGCATAGGCATTACTTTCATAATAGGAGAACCGGGGACGTGTAAAGTGATAAGCCGAAACGCCAAATAGGTATGTAGAACGCCCCGGGGTTACATTGTAATTGATACCCGCACCCAGGTCGCCTAGGCTTCTTTTAGGTACCGGCAGGTTTTCAAACGTAGGATTACCCGGGTCATAATCCCCGTTCTGGAACTGGTTATCAAATGTAGCCTTGGTCGGATCAAAGCTGTACTGCACGTAACCACCCGTAAACCCGAAGGACAGGTAGGAGTTATTATCAGTATTCAGCGACTTATTGAAGTTAACTGCAGGGTAAAAGGCTGTTATCTTCTGGTTCAGGTCGCCTGCCTTGTCGCTGTAGCCCAGCAGGCCCAGGCTCAGGTAGTCATCCGAATTGCGGCTCAGGGTTATCCTGTACTCCCCGTTCACCAGGAAGGTCTCATACGGGTTGGCAATACTGCTCCACTGGTTACGGTAATACCCAATAACCCTGTAGTTATTGGTGGTTACCCCTAGAAGTGCAGGGTTGCGCAGCAGGTTATTCTCATAAAACTGCGAAAAGTGGATATCTGCCTGGGCAATAGCTACCACCGGCAATAAGAACAGGAATATGGAAATAAGCGTATAAGTTCTTTTCATAAGTTGGTTGTTTTACCTGATCACTGTTACACTACCCTTTTTAAAGATCACTGATCCGCTCTCACAAAGTACTTCCACCACATATACATACACTTCGGGCAGCGCTACTTGTCCCTGGTAGGTGCCATCCCATGCCTTCGACTTGTCATTCGGTGCAAAATTGCTCCGTTCGTGCAACAGTTCGCCCCACCTGTTATAGACCTGGAAAGTCTTTATGGTTTTTACTGCACCGTGGCCGGCCCTGGGGTAAAACACATCATTCTGCCCGTCATTGTTAGGTGTAAAGGAGTTGGGTATGAACAGGAACTTGCTGCAATCGCAATCGGTCACCACATTGAACGTATCAATAGATGATTCCCCACACCTTTCCGAGCTATACACCCAGTAAACCCCTGTGTCCTTCACAGTATTAGATGCACCGATATGTCCATTGCTCCATATATAATCAGTATATCCCGATGGCGATTGCAGCGAAAAACCATTGGTCCGGCACACAGTAGTTGTTGCGTGCTTAAAATTGTAAGGGTCAATGTCCAGTATACCGTGCTTTGCTACGTACATACTGCCATTGTTTCTTAATGTGTCGCTGCCTGCAATGAACGGAGCTGCATTGTAGTCACTGCATAAGAACAGGTTGCCAGACGGGTCGCACGCAATGCAGTTCTGTGCATCTGCGCCTTTGGTCAGCGGGTCGGCACCTATATACACACCAGATTTAGTATAACCTACCACAAGCACTGGATCTGCACTATTGGGCGGTGCAGATATAATGTCATTATCAGCCTTAACCGTATCAGACATGGCACCGCTTACCCATACGTCACCACATACCGATGTAGCCACCGAATACCCCCACGCCCAGCCACCTGTGGTATAGGTAGTAGTCACCAGATTCCCTGCACTGTCTGTAGTGGTAACGGTATATGTTCTTGGCGGCCATCCTATTGTCTTAGACCAGTTTACGTTGTTTGATGGGTCGAATTTCAGAAGGTATAGTGCAGGTAATGGCGTAAACGGATTATTGATGGTTGTACCGCTGAATGTGATACTCGGCTCCTTTACACCACCTGTCATATATACATTACTGTTAGCATCAGATGCAAGTGCTATAGCATACTCACCACCTGCACCGCCGCTGCTGCTTGCCCATATCGGGTTGCCAGCAATATCAAACCTGGCTATAAAGCTCACCTGGTTGCCACTGGTATTGGTAAGCACTGAAGGACCAAAGGCGATGGATGGAGAACCAAACACACCGGATATATATGTATCACCCGATGGTGTTACGGTAATACCATAGGCATCGTCATTGCCCGTACCACCTACACTTTTCGCCCATACCACACTACCGTTAGGATCATATTTTACAACCAGGATATCATCACTGCTTCCTGAAGTATTGGCATTGGTCAAAGTAAAGCCCCCGATTGTGGTTACAGATGGGATATGGTAGTTTGCCGTAATGTACACATTGCCTGCAGCATCTGTAGTGATACCACCTGTACTTCTTACCGTGGTGGTTCCCATCAGAAAAGCAGAAGTGCCCTGTGCATTTCCCGCATTCACAGCCCAAAGTACATTACCCGATGGGTCAAACTTGGCAAGGAAGTATTCATTGTCATTAGGCAAAGAACAAGTAAGTGTAAATGGACCTATCTGCAAGGTGCCGATAGTTGACCCGCCACCTGTCCCCGAAGAATCATTACCCCCGAAATAGGTCCCCCTGCCAAACACGCCGAACATAAATGAATTACCTTTCTTATCTGCGGCAATATTGATCAGGTAAGAGTTGCCCTGCGTACCTTTTGCCCATAACACATTTCCTGCGGCATCATACTTGGTGATTATGGATTGAAAACTACTCGGGCCGGTTACCGGAACCGTAATGTTACCAAAACCAGCCGCTGCGGTTCCAGGTTTTATACCTGCCACAAATACATTCCCCACAGGATCCGTAGCTACTCCCCAGCCACCCATGCTTGCTCCCCTGCTCCCTTTTGCCCACAACCAACCTTGCGCACTCGCATCAATACTCTGTAAGCTCACAAGAAATAATACTATAAGATAAAAACCTCTCATTTATAATGGATTTATACGAAATGTACTAAAGCGTAAATCTACATAGTATTACGATACAAAAACTCAGTATAAATACCGAATTTTCAAATCAGCCAAAACAAAAATGGCTGCTTAAAAAGCAGCCATTTCATTCAATAAAAGTATAATTAAACCTTCAATGTCCAGTTATGCGTATCAGCCTTCAGGCCATACCGTATCTCTGCCAGTTCCTTTTTCAGCCAGTTTGCGGTTTCCCACTCTTCTACCGGTGGAAGCAACATCTTGTCATCATGATAAGTAAGCGCATATATCGGAGCTATTGATGCGGCTGTGCCGGTACCAAATGCCTCTTTCAACTGGCCGTCTTTATGAGCAGCTTCTATTTCGTCTATGCTTATCGGGCGCTCTTCTACTGTTACACCTTTCTCACGCAGCAGTGTTATTACGCTGTCACGTGTCACACCATACAGTATCGTATCTGGTCGTAACCCATCTTCTTGATCTGCTGGGTAGGATACATGCTCATACCATAATTACCTGCAGCCTTTGTAAATCCAATACCGCCCGGGAATGCACGTACATATTGATCCTGTACATAAATAGATACCGGGTGATTATAATATGGTCCTGCAGGACTGGTAATAATAATGAACATGAACTTTTCCGCCGGACGAACACCGATGAACTCGTCCACCGCTATCATGAACGGGCGGATATACAGGGATGTGTCGTCAGCAGTAGGTACCCAGTTACGGTCCAGGTTAATGAGGTGGCGCATACCCTCTATGAATATCTCTTCAGGTACTGCCGGCATAGCCATACGTTCCGCAGAGCGGTTCATACGCTTCCAGTTGTCATACGGGCGAAAGATAAGCGGGTTGCCTTGTGGGTCTTTATATGCTTTTACACCTTCAAATATGGCCTGGCCATAGTGCATGAACGTTGTAGCAGGGCTGAGATATAGATTATGGAACGGCATTATTTCAGGAGGATTCCACGCCCCATTCTCATAATGTGCTATCAGCATATGGTCCGAATAGTGCTTGCCGAAATTTATGTTCAAAGCATCAACTTCACTAATGCGGCTCTTTTCAATTTTCTTTATGCTGATATCTAAAGCAGAATCACTCATAATGCCTGAATTAAATTAATATTGCGTAAAATAATTTTGCAAAGAAACGACATTTAACCTTAAATCCCTAACGGTATATTAACATACGGTATGAGTATAATGCATCAAATAACACAGTTTATTAAAGATTAAAATGAATATAATCAATTCCGGTATAGTACCTGCGAGTAACGATGTGTTTTGGAAAGATGTGAGTGATGTGCTTCAGGGTCAGTCACCTGCGCCTGTATTGATACTTACAGACCATTTTGAAGATGGCAGTGCCGACGATATACAATTACAGAAGATGATTGGGGCTTGCCAGTTGAAACCCGGCGAATTCACTATCCTTAAAATAAAAAGTGATCAGCAGATCGCATGGCATCAACTGAATGAGAAACTGAATCCTGATATCATTTTCTTGATTGGTGTGCGGCCTGCGCAATTAGGTATATCATCGTTATTTAGCCTGAACGTACCTAACAACTTTAATGACAAGATCTGGCTGCCTTCAATATCTCTTAAGGAACTGGCACAAAACCAGGAAATGAAAACCGGTTTATGGGTAAATGGCATGAAGCCCCTTTTTGTTGATAAGAGTTTCACTAAAAGCTAGCCGATATAATATATAACCTGATTGACCACACCTGAGCAAATATTAAAACAATACTGGGGCTATGACTCGTTCAGGCCATTACAAAAGGACATTATTTCCAGTGTCCTTTCAGGTTGCGATACGCTGGCGTTGTTACCCACCGGTGGCGGCAAATCGGTTTGCTACCAGGTTCCTGCGCTGATCAAAGACGGCGTTTGCCTTGTTGTCTCTCCGCTTATCGCATTGATGCAGGACCAGGTGGCCCGCTTACGCAAAATGGATATTCAGGCGGTATCTATTCATTCCGGCATGCATTACAATGATGTTAAACGCACCCTGGAAAATACGATGCATGGGGCCTATAAGTTGTTATACGTTTCCCCCGAAAGACTACAGACCGATCTGTTCCGCGACTACCTTGGCGAATTTGACCTCAGCATGATAGCCGTTGATGAGGCACACTGTATATCACAATGGGGACACGATTTCCGCCCCAGCTATACGATGATCGCCAACCTCAGGGAGGTTTTTCCACAGGTACCGATATTGGCATTGACCGCAACCGCCACAGCCGATGTAAGAGTAGATATTACTACACAGCTACAGCTAAGAGAGCCCGCCCTGTTCAGGCAAAGCTTTGCGCGAGATAACATCTTTTATGACATAAGATATACGGATAATAAGAACGGAGACACGCTGAGCGATGTAAACAGGCATTGCAGTATCATATATTGCCGCAGCCGCAAGCAGACTGAAGCAGTAAGTAATTACCTGGAGCAGAACGGTATAGCTGCAACAGCCTACCATGCCGGCATGAGCAAGGAGAACCGAGAGCATGCACAGGCGGCCTGGATGAATAACGAGGCCGCAGTAATGGCTGCGACCACTGCCTTTGGCATGGGTATAGATAAGCCGGACGTGCGAATGGTGGTTCATTACGATGCACCCGAACATCTGGAAGCCTACTACCAGGAAGCTGGTAGAGCAGGCAGGGATGGCAAGCCTTCTTATGCACTGGCACTATACAATACAGGAGACATAAAGCGCCTGCATGAAAGCACGGCTATACAATATCCTCCGGAAGACTACCTGAGGCAGGTGTACCAGGCGGTGGCCGAATACCTGCAGATACCCATAGGCGTAGAGCCTGACCAGTACTACCCTTTCGATATTTATGATTTCTGTCAGAAGTTCGGCTTTGTAGCCACATATGCCTTACCGGCCTTGAAGCTGCTGGAGAAAGAAGGACTATGGACTTTAAGTGAAGCAGTTTATAACCCCGCCACTATTCACTTCCTTGCAGATAGGCATGTTCTGGATCAGCTTGGCAGGGTACATGCAAACCTGGGATATGTGACAGTTGGCCTGCTGAGAATGTATAATACCATTTTTCACTTCCCTACTCCTGTCCGGGAAAAAGCCATTTCCAAACAACTGAGAATGCAGGTTGAAGAACTGGTGCCATTACTGGAACAATTGAACCAGATGGAGATCATCAGGTACAACAGGCCGGGGGAAGGTCCGCAGATGTTCTTTCACCATTACCGGGTAGATAGCAGGCATTTGATCATTAATATGAACAGGATTAATGCTCTGAAAAAGAAGCATGAGGACCGCACCGCTGCTATGATCGCCTTTCTTGAAAACAGAACTGCTTGCCGGGAACGTGTATTATTGTCCTACTTTGGAGAACGGCCACAAAAAGATTGCGGGCATTGCGACATATGCCGCAATAAACAAACCGCTATCCCGAGCCGTAAAACCATACAAAATGACCTGCTGGCTGCTATTGTTGGTCAAAACCTGACACCTAAAGATATTGTAGCAGGCTATCCTTCGGCCATAAAGGACGAGGTAATGAATGTATTGAGAATGTTGATAGATGAAAATATAATAGCATTGACGGAACAAGGATCTTTAAGGATAACCTCCTAACTGATCACATAAGCGTCCTTCGCATCTTCGGTCGATTTTACGACCATATGTATCTTCTCGTCTAGCTTCTCTATTGATTTTTCCATCATTTGCAGATACTCTTTCGGTGCTTCGTAGTTGTCATCCTTTATGGCATTCATCAGCCCCATTATAGTAGTCAACGGACCTCTGAACTCATGCGATTGTATAAAAGCAATTTCTCTAAGTACCGTATTTTGGCGTTCTATCTGCTCCATTTTCTCATTCAGCAGCTTGTAATTAAGCTGCAACTGCATCAGGTGTATTGCCTGCTTGGCAAGTATAACCAGGAACTGTTTTTTATGCTCAGGCACCACTTTCGGCCTTGCATCCATGATACAAAGCGTACCAATGTTATAACCATCATCGGTCGTTAGTGCCGCACCGGCGTAAAAACGCACATTTGGTGGATTCTTCACAAACGGATTTTCAGCAAAGCGCTCATCTGCCTGTGCATCATCTACAATAAAAGGCTCATGTCTGAGTATGGTATGCGTGCAAAAAGAAGTGTCCCTTGGCATAGTAAGCACTTCAAATCCGTGTCTTACTTTAAACCATTGGTCATCTTTATCTATCAGGGTAATAAAGGCTGCAGGTGATTCATAAATATCGGCAGCTAGCTTCAGTATGCTGTGTATGTTGCTGTTCAGGTCGAAATCGAATTTCTGAAACCTTTGTACTGCGCTGATGCGTTCCATTTCCCTGTTTTCCATAGTAGCAGTTTTTAACTTATTTATACAATATACGGCAAATCTTACGTTATGGTTGTTTACTTTTGGGACAGATGGCAGAAAAAATTCGTTTTTCAATAGTCGGGTTCGGCAATATTGGTCGGCGGCACGCAGGTCAGATCCTGCAAAATACTGATACTGAATTAGTTGCCGTTTGCGATATTGACGATAAACTCAGCCCAATCGTACCGGAAGGTGTCGCGTTTTATTCAAACCTTGATGAGATGCTGGCTAATACACCCGCTGATGTGTTATGTGTATGCACTCCAAATTACCTGCATGAGCCTCACACTATTTCCGGGCTTGAAGCAGGACTACATACTGTTGTGGAAAAACCGATGGCAATAAGTGTGACCGAATGCGATAACATGATTGCTGCTGCCGAAAGAACAGGTAAGACCATCTTTGCCGTAAAACAAAACCGCTACAATCCTCCCGTACAGGAGGTGAAAAAGATTCTGGCCAATCATGAGCTTGGCGATATCTATATGATACAGGTAAACTGTTTCTGGAACCGTGGCGATGCCTATTATGCAAGCGGCGACTGGAGAGGAAAGAAGGATAAAGATGGTGGCTGCCTGTTTACACAGTTCAGCCACTTTGTAGATATATTATATTACCTGAATGGCCCTGTAGTGAGCGCAAGTGGCTGGTTGCACAACTTTGCACATCAACATAATACTGAAGTGGAAGATACTGGCAGCTTTGTACTCAAAGCCGCAAACGACGCCATCATTAATTTCAATTTTACCACTTGCGCCTATGAGCGTAATATGGAAGGATCAATAACCATATTTGCAGAAAAAGGCACATTAAAGATAGGCGGACAATACCTCAACACTATAGAGTACCAGCAACTTGCAGGTACCAATCTGCCAAATATCAACATTACCGCAAAGGCCAATGATTATGGCTTGTACCAGGGGTCTATGAGCAATCATGACAAGGTCATCAAAAACGTGGTTGATGTGCTCAATCACAATCAGCCGGTGATGACCAGTGCTGCAGAGGGGCGTGAAGTGGTGCGGATCATTGAGCAGATGTACCGCGGTGCAAAAGATGTTTAACCAAAAAACGGGCTGCCAATTGGCAGCCCGTTTCATTATGATTTTATATTTGCTTACCACTTATTACGGTGGCCGTAGCGTACATGACTGTTGTTCCTGATTCGGGTTTCAAAGCCCCTCCTGTTCACCCTGCGCTCATAACGGTCAGGACGGCTCCTTTCGCCGTAATATCTTTCAGGCTCTTTTATTTCTACAATTTTAATTCTGGTTTCCTGTGTTGGTTGGTACCTGTACCATCCGTGCTTTTCATTGTGATTGTGCAGGGGCGCATGTCTTCTGCTACGCCATGGCGATGCAGAGGCTGACGATACCATACCAGCAACAAATAATATAACTAATAGTGAACCGGCAATTATCCTTGATTTCATAAGGTGATATTTATATTTTGAACTACACAGTAATTATACTGCCAAAGTATGAAAGTATATTGAAAAACACATGATAAACCCTGAAAAAATTAAGGGGTTCAACTCGAAAATGAGTGAACCCCTTAATAATATTAGTGTTAATGTAGTTATGGTTTAACGTGGATTGTATATTCCACATGCACCAACACCTTCAATTCATGAGTAGTTGCAGCACGAAGTTTACCACCTACAGAATAGTAAATTGTTGTGCTGCCACTGTTAGAAAGATATGGTTTGATATTATCTGTAGCTACAGGTAAACTCAAAGATGCAGCGTAAGTATTAGGGTTGTTAGTTATTTCACCTATTGTTTTTACATCTGTTTTAGCAGAAGTATAAAACTGACCAATAGCCCTCTCAAAATTCTGGAAGTTATTTGTAGCGTCAGGATTCTGAATGGTCAGTGTGCATGACTTAAAGCTAAATTCATCAACATTGGCTAAACCCAGCTTATCAGCGGTTTTAGATTTGATAAAGCTATCGAGGTTGTAAGTAAACGTACCGGTACCGATACTGCTATGATAAGCAGTATCACTTGTTGCAGGTATGGTCACTTCTACATCCGATGCAGTCCATTCAATGCTCTGAGGCTGAATAAGTGAGCTGATCGCTTTATCGCACGATGAGAACATGAAGCTGCCGCATACGATGGCCAGCGCTGGAAATAATAGATTTTTTTTCATAATTTTTTTATTTGACTGCAATATTACACAATTCCTATAAAAATCCATATGTTTTACATCACATCTTTAGGGATTTCAGGAAAAACTATTGTTTTACCCATTTCAGAGTGGTCTGTATCACATTGTCTTTCACAATAGCAAAATAGTAATTGCCACTAGCTAGGTCAGACACATCGATGGATTGATACATGCTGTTTATAGCATATTTGCCTACTACCCTTCCGGCATTATCATACAAGATTGCTGTTCTGGTAGCATTGTCAGGAACATTGATAACAATGCTTTTTGATGCCGGATTCGGGAAAATGGCTATTTGCTGCGCGGCTGATACGCTGCCGCTTACCGACAAAGAAGCATTGCCAAATGCCAGGTACCATGGGCTGCTGCTGATATCAAACGCTGCTACCTGGGCAAAAGTGTTCTCATTATACACAGAAACCGAATCCTTAAAGTGGTTCACTGCCCACATTTCGTTCCTGTAAGGATGCCTGTAAATGTTCATCGGAGCACGTGTGCCGCAGTCAATGGAATCGATAAGGACAAGATCTGAGGTTCTGAATATCCTGATCCGACTGTTGCCGGCATCACAGGCGAAAATTTTAGTGCTATCGTGGCTCACGGCCAAAGCAGAATGGCCATAAGGGGCAGTACTTACAGAATCGATCAGTGTCTTGGTGACCGGATCAATTTTAAATAGCTTTTTCCTGTTGTTTGCTGACTTGAAAGCCATAGTTCCGCCCGGAGAGAATCTTACGATGCTGTAATCAAAAGCAGATGGCGAAACCGGTATCGTAGTAACAGTTAGGCCCGAAGTATAGTCAATAACATGCACCTTACCGCTATCCGATACCCATACTTCTTTGGCATTCGGGCGTTCTTCCAGTTGAAATGGCTCACCTAACTGCACGCTGTCCACTACGCTTTTAGATGTGGTATTGACTCTTATCAATGCTTTTGCACTCAGCCCGAACAACCTATCCGGTTCATTAGAAGAAACGATGTTCCTCAGGTAGATGTTCATAGAATCAATGAACGTACTTGAAGAAACATCTATGTAAAACAACTTTGACGCATTTACTGCAGATGCATAGAATCGGGAACCATCCTGCGATGCAGAAACGAATGAATACCCACCGCTACCCAGCGTGCCTGTTTTGGTGTAAGTAGTACCGTTCACAATACCTAGGCTGCTAGTGCCTACGCAACCTGTGATGATCGGTTGTGCCGTAGCTGCTGCAGCTATTCCTAATGCGGTAAGTAGTGTAAAGATGTTTTTCATAGATTATCGATTGTGATAATGCAAATGTAAAACACATAAGACCATTTTCATATCCGTATAAATCCGTATTTTGTTCTACGTATTTCTACGTAGATGGCTAAAGTGGAATATGCACCGCCACCAGGGTTCCTTTACCGGGGAATGAGTCGATATCTATGGTGCCTTTATGGAACTGCACCCTCGATTGCATGTTTTTAAGTCCTATTCCTCCCTTTAGTAGCTTAGGATCAAAACCCTTACCGTTATCCTCGATAGTGATAGATACACCATCCTCATCTTTTATTAGCTGGATATTCAATTTTGTAGCACCTGCATGTTTGATCACATTATTCACAGACTCCTGTATCACCCTGTACAATACCGTTTCCACTTCTTCATCGAGGCGCTCATTCAGGCCAATGGTCTCTAGGCTTATCGCCATCTTACTTTGATCTATTCGCAATACCATGTCCTTTACCGCCGATGCCAGCCCCACTTTAAGCAAAGTATTCGGCATCATCTGATGCGATATCTGCCTCAGCTCATCGTAGCTTTCTGTCACCAGTGCCAGCGTGTTATGTGCGAGCGTATCCGATTCCGTAGATATCCCCAGTTTCTGAAATAGCCCATTCATGTTCAGCAATGATGCTGATAACAACTGCCCTACTCCATCATGCAGGTCCGCTGCAATTCGTCTCCGTTCGCGCTCCTCAGCCTGTATCACCTCGCGCGCTGTCAGCTCTTGTTGCTTGTTTATCTCCATCTGCAGCCTGGCTTGTTCTTTCAGTTTACGACGGTTATACACCATATACGCAACTATAACTACCACTATCAACAATACTACAACAACAATAAGCGATATCGTACGCTGCCTTATTTTCAGATGCTGGATAGTAGATTGCTGGTTCAGCGTTTTTATCTGGTTCTCCTTCTTTTCGGTCTCGTACTTTGTATTCAGTTCTGCTATCTGCTTTGTACTGGTCACAGTGAATATACTGTCTGTTATTGCTGAAGACCTTTTCTTGTAAACAAGTGCCGTTTTATAATCTCCTTTCTTCTCATAGATGTCTCCGAGAAAGGCATATGAATATTGTTGTAGATCCGCAAAATAAGTGGTCCTGGCTAATTCCTCTGCTTTCAGGGCGTAGTAGATACTACTGTCATAATTTTGCACTTGTGCATACGCCTCACCGATGTTCATGTTTATGATCGCAAGTGCAGTTTTATCTCCGATTTGCGACTTAATAGCTAATGATTGCTTCAGGTAGGCCAGGGACTTTTGATTCTCCTTCCGCAACGAGAAGATACCGGCAACATTCTCCAGGCTATATGATTTGCCCAGCATGTTTCCGCATTTAGTGTTGTAATCCAGTGACAACTGATAGTAGTATAACGCGCTGTCATTCAAAACCTTATCTGCGATCTCTCCGTCTTTCAGCGATCTGCGTTCGTAATACACGCCAATCCTGTTATAGCCATCTGCCATAGAACCTACATCATTGAGCAAACGCCCTATTGCAAGTCCTTTGCGTATATATGCTGCACTGATCTCAGGGTATTTATTCTTGCCATAGATGCCCGAAAGATCGTAGTAAAGACCTGCCAACTCAATATAAGGCGGGTATTGTTCACCCTTTTTTGCCGTCTGTAGTGCTATAGTTAATGCAGAATCATACTTACCGGCAAGGAGTATGCGTGCGACCCGTCTTGTCTGTATGATTGTTTCAGCTTTGATATCCTTAAGCTGCCTTGCAATAGGCAATGCTTTCATAGCAACATAGTCCACCGAATCCGGGTGTAAAGAACTGACTCTGGCAAGGGTCTTCATCAATTCATCCAGCTCTTTTTTTTCACCTGTTTGCGCCCGCAAAAAAGTACTCGAAATTGCTATAAAAAATATGATTAATTTAATGCGCATAATAATATCTCTACCTGAAAAGTTTTTTGCCAAAGTAAGCAAATAAATAATACACATTTTAACATGGTTTGTGTATTTTTAGCCTTATATATGGCTGAAGCGCGCAAAACGGTGAATATCCTGCTGGTAGATGATCATGCTATTGTTATTGATGGTATAGAATCACTGCTTAAAACCCTGCCTTATATTAATATCGTTGGGAAAGCAAGCGGGGGGAAACAAGCCTTGCAAATACTTGACACCGAACACGTTGACCTCATGATCACCGACTACTCCATGGACGACATGGATGGTGCCACGCTTATCCCTAAAGTCAAGAAGCTGCGTCCTGATGTAAAGATCATTGTACTGAGTATGCACGATGAGCCACCACTTGTTCAGGATGTCCTTCGTTCAGGTGTCAATGGCTACATCTTAAAAAAACACACGCATCACGAATTATTGATGGCCATCGAGATCATTAGTGAAGGTGGCCAGTTCTGGAGCGCCGAAGTAAATCAAATGCTGCTCAGGGGATTAAAACCTGAAACCAACACCCAGATCACAGAACGCGAGATGGAGATCCTCAAACTACTGACCAAAGAGTTGACCAGCAAGGATATTGCTGAACAACTATTCATCAGCGAACGCACTGTCGAAACTCATCGCAAAAACCTGCTCCGCAAAACTAACTGCTCGAGCACCATCGGTTTACTTAATTATGCTTACCAGCATAAACTTATCTGATCAACTCCTCTTCCTTTTTACAACTGCATAGGATATGCCTATGGGGCTATTATATTTATTTAACAAAATAATTAATCAAACGTTTGTTTAATTTTAAACAACCGTTTAACTTTGCCGTGTAATAACTGGATACATGGAGTATAACGAAAAACAAATAGCCATCATAGCCATAGCAGAGAAACTCTTTGCTGAAAAGGGTTTTGATGGTGCTTCGGTTCGCGATATAGCCCAGGAAGCAGGGGTGAATGTCGCTATGATATCTTACTACTTTGGCTCAAAAGAAAAACTGATGGAGGCCGTATTTGAACAACGAACCAACAGTATAAGGCTGAAAGTGGAGAACCTGCTTCAGGACAACAAGCTTACCAACCTGGAGAAAGTATTCCTCCTGATCGATGACTATGTCGATAAATTCATTCATCAGCAGGAGTTCCACAAGATCATGATGCGGGAGCAACTCATCAACAAGAACACTCCTATTGCGGCAATTATCCACGAGGTTAAAAAACGCAATATGGCATCCATCAAAAAACTGATACAGGACGGCCAGAAGAGCGGTGACTTCAAAAAAAACATAGATATACCATTGATGATGGGCACCATGGTTGGCACTGTCAGCCATCTAATGTCATCCCAGCGTTTTTACAGGGAGATCAATAACCTCGAGGACCTTACCGACCTGGAATTCCAGAAATACATAAGAAAAAAACTGAGCGCCCATTTAAAGAACCTGTTTAAAGTAATGTTGACTTATGAAGCATAATAAATATAAAAACCGGGTCATTGCACTTGCACTGCTACTTGGCACCGGCAGCACACACACCTTTGCCCAGGCACCCAAACGCCTGTCGCTCAATGAAGCTATTACACTTGCTATACAGAACAGCGGGCAGCTGAAAATAGCTAATGCTAAAATAGACGAAGCGATCGCTAATTATCATGAAGCAAAGAATAATCATCTGCCTGACGTCAAGATCAGCGGTTCTTACCTGCGGCTGAATACACCTAATGTTGACCTTAAAGTAAAAACGGGTAGCGGAAGCGGTACGGGCGGATCGGTTAAAGTAGATCAGGCGGCCTATGGCATTGTCAACGCTTCTTTACCTATATTTTCAGGGCTCCGTATCAGGTATGGTATAGAATCTGCCAAATACCTGGAGCAGGCAACTCGTCTTGATGCGGCCGGAGAAAAGGATGAAGTGATACAGAACGCCATCCTCGCTTACAGCAATTTGTATAAAGCAAAGAATACTGTTGACCTTGTTCGCGAGAACCTGCAGCGGGAAAATCAGCGCGTTATAGACTTTACTAACCTGGAGAAAAATGGACTAATGGCAAGGAATGACTTGCTAAAAGCACAACTGCAACACTCCAATATCGAACTGACACTGATGGATGCAGAAAGCAACTACCGGCTTACCTGCATCAACCTCGAACTCATGCTCGGCTTAGCTGAAACTACCCAACTGGAACCTGACACTACCCTCTTCCAAAACCAGGGCGATCCCGGCACCGCATTATGGTGGGAACAGGCTGCGGCACAGAACCGCAAAGACCTAAATGCGCTTTCATACCGTGAAAAAGCAAGCCAGACCGCAATAAAAGCTACTAAGGGAGAATACTATCCCGGCCTAGCTCTTACAGGTGGCCTTATCGCTGCCGATATCCCTAACCTACTCACCATTTCCAACGCAATGAATATTGGCATTGGTCTGCAATACAACCTTGGTGCAATATGGAAGACCGGCGCAAAACTCGATGGCGCTAAAGCAAGACTGCAACAGGTACAGGTATCTCAGAGCATGTTATCAGACCGCATAAAGCTGGAAGTAAATAAGGCATATGAAGAATACCTGCT
>CAYZKL010000035.1:0-18313 GCA_964478855.1 uncultured Flavipsychrobacter sp. | reverse complement strand
CAAGTGCCATTGCCCAGGCAAATGAGAATTACAGGATCACTAAGAACAAATATGACAACAGCCTTGTCACAACAACCGATCTGCTGGAAGCTGATGTTGCCCAACTGCAATCACAACTCAACTACGCTTTTGCAAAAGTAGATGCCGCAGTTGCTTATAGAAAATTGCAGCAAACCGCAGGATTACTTTCAAAATAACACTCATCACCTTACAACAATATTTAGAAATACTTCAAACACAGATAAATGAAAAACGAACAACAAGGACATACCGCAGAACAAGAGGCACCAAAAAAGAAGAGTAAAGGCTTCATGATCGCACTCATAGTACTGGTGCTGGCAGGTGGCTCATTTGGCATATCTAAGTATATACATAGCCTTCACCACGAAGAAACCGATGATGCGCAGGTAGATGCTCACATCAGCCCTGTCATTCCCCGCATCTCCGGCTATGTTACAGAGGTTCGTGTCAAAGACAATCAAAAAGTAAAAAAAGGTGATACCCTTATCATACTCGACAATCGCAACGAACTGATACAACTCGCACAGGCACAGGCAGCATTGGCAGCAGTACGTGGCAACCTCAATGTTGCCGAGGCAAGCACTACAGCTTCGAGAGCAAATATTGCGACTTACGAGGCAAATGTATCAACTGTTGATGCGCAGATAGAAGCTGCAAAGATCACGCTTCGCAGGGCTACACAGGATTACGATCGATATGCTAATCTGATAAAGGACCATTCTGTTACGCAGATCCAGTTCGATCAGGCGGAAGCAGCTAAACAAACCGCTGAACGTCAGTTGCAGGTATTGACCAATCAGAAGAACTCTGCTTCAAGGCAGGCAAATGCCGCATCTTCCCAGACCAATGCTACCGCTCAGCAGGTTAATGTTGTTAGCGCAAATATTCAGCAAAAGCAGGCCGACCTTGATAATGTGAAATTGAATCTTTCCTACACTGTAATTACGGCACCTTCTGACGGTACACTCTCTAAAGTTAATGTACAGGTAGGTCAGTTCTTACAGACAGGCCAGTCATTGTTCAGCGTCGTTTCAGACGAGGCTCCATGGGTTGTTGCCAACTTTAAGGAAACACAGTTATCTAAAATGCGTAACGGTCAGAAGGTAATTGTTCACGTAGATGCATGGCCGGGTCATGACTTTGTTGCGAAGATATCCTCATTCGCTCCTGCTACCGGTGCAAAGTTTGCCCTGCTTCCTCCTGATAATGCATCAGGCAACTTCGTTAAGGTGGTGCAACGTATGCCGGTTAAAATAGAATTTACAGATGATGACAAAATGCTCAAAGAGCTTCGTCCGGGAATGAACGTCGTGGTCGATGTGCACATAGATTGAATAGGATCCATTTTCTTAATTTCTAATTTTTAATTTTCACTTTGCAACAGGAATCCTTAGTAGAATATGGCTCCCGTAGGGTTATCATCACCATTACGGCAATATTTTGCGCGCTGCTCGAGATAGTAGATACTACTATCGTCAATGTGGCCCTCAAAGAGATGCAGGGAAATATGGGCGCTACGCTGAATGAAATAGGTTGGGTAATTACAGCTTATGCCATCGGCAATGTGATCATTGTTCCAATGACCAGTTGGTTGTCTGCGCAGTTTGGCAGGCGAAACTATTTCGCAGCATCTATAATAATATTCACGGTATGCTCGTTCCTCTGCGGCAATGCCGATGGTATCTGGCAACTGGTGTTCTTCCGCTTCCTGCAAGGCCTTGGCGGTGGTGCGCTGCTCGTTACTTCTCAGACTATCATCACAGAAAGTTACCCACCGGAGAAGCGTAGTATGGCTCAGGCCATCTATGGTTTAGGGGTTATCATTGGTCCTACGCTTGGTCCGCCATTAGGTGGTTATATTGTCGATCATTTCTCATGGCCTTATATTTTTTACATCAACATCCCTATCGGTATCATTGCCACACTGCTCACATTACAGTTCGTTCGCAGCCCTAAGTATGCCGAAAAGAAATCAAGAAGAGAAGTTGACTGGGCAGGTATTGGATTGCTGGCTTTGTCGGTTGGTTCATTACAGTATGTACTGGAGCGTGGCCAGGAAGATGACTGGTTCAGCAGCCCTACTATTACGGCACTTACAGTCACATTCGTACTTGGTTTCTTCTTCTTTATCTGGCGAGAGTTGACTGCCAAGAACCCGATAGTAGAGTTAAGAGTACTTAAAAACGGTAACCTCCGTGTGGGTACCATACTCTCATTCATTCTCGGCTTCGGCCTTTATGGCTCCACCTTTATCATCCCGCTGTACACCCAAAGCACATTGGGATGGACCGCCCAGCAGTCAGGTGCATTAATGATCCCTGCGGCATTGACCACTGCCTTCATGATGCCTATAATCGGCAAGATGTTGCAGAAGGGTGCAAAACAACAAATATTGGTTGCGATAGGTATGCTCATCTTCTTTATCTACAGTTTCTGGGGGTATAGAATACTGACACCTGACACCGGTAAAGACGCCTTTTTCTGGATGCTTATCTTCCGTGGTATTGGTATGGGTATGCTGTTTATTCCTATTACCGCACTGTCATTATCCACACTCAAGGGCCAGCAGATCGGCCAGGGCGCCTCCTTCACCGGTATGATGCGCCAACTTGGTGGCTCATTTGGTATTGCACTCATCACTACTTTCATGGCTCATCAGAATGTCGTTCACCGCAGTGCGCTCATTACACATATGTCTGCCGATAACCCTGCTGTTCAGCAGCGGGTACAGGGTATGCAGCACAACTATATTGCTAAAGGAATGGCGCCCGATGTAGCGCTGAAAAGCACCTACCAGACACTTGACTACATGGTAATGAAGCAGGCCGCGATACTCTCCTATATGGATGTATTCCTATACCTCGGATTGATGTTCCTGTTCTGCATACCGTTTGTACTGATGGTAAGGACTGCTAAAAAGCCAAAGGCGGTTGATCTGTCCGAAGCAATGCACTAAACATATAACTTACATAAATGATAAAGCCTCTGCTTGCGCGGAGGCTTTATTGTTTGCTGCAAAACAGGCAATTGCTTACCCTTTGCAGCCTCGAGGTTTGGCACCGGGGCAAAGATAATGAATTTTATGTACACAAGAGTAAAACCGGTCCTAGTCTTTAGACGCAGGCTTCAGCAGCGCCCCAGCACGGGCCGCAAGGCCGCCAACCAGTCCGCCTATAAGTACGGTGATCACTATGAACAATGTATAATTGGGCAAAAGAAACAATGAGGCCATCCTGGTGGAAAGGATATGCTCATTAGCAATATCATGAAGCAGGGCATCAGTAAGCCAAAGCAACCCTACACCAAAAAATCCCATCAGGAAGGCTTTACCCGGCTTACCCCCTACCAGCAATGCGGCAAGGAATGACACAACCGCTACCGACCACCACGGAAAGAAGTACTCCGCTAATGCTGATAATAAGGTGATCAATAAAACTGATAAGAAAAACCTCATACTGATAATTTTATTCTTGTTTTAGCCTTTTCCCAAATGCCACACATACTTCACAGCATCGTTATTCTGTTGTTCCTTATTCGGGAAAAATTGCAAACGATAATAATTGCCATCTGCCCAATACTGCAAAAAGGTAGCATAGTATTTACTGCCGGGGTTACCCGATTGGCCTCCGGGGTACACGCCATACGCTTCTATCTCCTTGCCCATCTGCACCACAAGCCTCCACGAAGGTCCGTGGGTTCCTTTCATCGCATTCACCGCATTACCCCACCCACCTGTTTTCATATGGTCGTAACTGAATGCAGGCAATTTCAGCAAATGATTCACTGATGTATTCTTCGCATTGTACCACTTCATACTGTTTCTGTCCAGCTTACTCAGGCTGTCTGTTGCCGTCTTAAAACTACTGACAGCGGCCTTTTTAAAATCTGCTACTTTGCCTTGTGTGCCTGTATCAGCTATCAATAGTTGCATAGTTCGCTCCGGCAATGGCAGTAGGTCATTGGGTACATGTTTGAACTTTTGCTGCCACACCTCCCTGTAAAAATAACTCCACCATACCTGGAAGACCGTAGGCGCCTCGCCCTGTATATCCAGGTAGTAATTCCATTTTTTCAGCAAGTCAATATATACCGCGCCCTTACCCTGTACATCACCCACATGCCGCAGCATCACAGGCAATACGTTCGCTGCAAGGGTCGAATAAGTATCATTCTGCAGGGTAAACATATCTTTCACCGTTGCTTTCTGTATTTCATTTAGCCGCTGGTTTATGCGCCATGCTCTTAGTTCCACGAAGCTACCGTCATACCAGTATGGGTAAGTGCTGTCTGTTACATTCTGGTTGGCAGAGCTTACAAATCCTTGCTGCGGATTCAGTACATGCGGGTTTTCACGCATAGGTATCAGCTCACCCCATAGTGTGGCGCTGTCGCTGCCATTCATCACATACTTACCTTGTCCTTTCCACTTGTTCACATACTGCCCTTGTCCCCATAGTGATATATTGCCTTGCCTGTCGGCATAGGCTATATTCTGCGCCGGGCATTCAAAATGCAGTATTGCATCCACAAATTCATGGTAGTTCTTTGCCCTGTTCATTCCATATACTGCCGCCAGTTCATTGGTAGGTCGGTGCGCCATCCAGCATACGGCCAGCATTTGCTTCATACCATTCTCTTCCGAAAAATGTTCGTCATATAGCACCGGTCCGTGTATGGTATAGCGTACAGTATCAGTGATACTTGGTTTACCCTTCACCCCTATTTGCTCTACCCTCTTGCTGAATTCAAGTTCCTTTCCGGCAAACAGGTACTTGTCCTTATTACCTGCCACTGGCGTTATTAAGTAAAAATCTTTTACATCCCTGTAGTTGTTGGTAAATCCCCATGATACGCTGTCATTGAATCCCAGTATCACACCGGGAGCTCCGGGCAGCGATGCTCCATATGTATTCATCGCCGGTGTTTGCAATTGTACTTCATACCACAATGCCGGCAGGTTCAATCCCAGGTGCGGATCATTACACAGTATGGGTGCACCACTCGCTGTGCGGGTGCCACATACCACCCAGTTGTTACTACCCTTGCCATCTTCCGGCCGCTCGCCAAAATCCCCTGTAGAAAATTTCGGGAATGCTATACTATCAGAAGGTGCAGCAGGAATACTCATTGATGGCTTGTCAAATACTGTTCCCGATGGTATCACAGGTGTGCTTCCTGCTATTTTATCCGGGAACAGGAATTCCAGTTCCTCTTTCGGCATCACATCTTTCAGGTAGGTCAGCGCTATATCATCCGTCTTACCCGACAGATCATCAGCCATGTATTTCAGCAGCAGTGCGCTTTTCAGGTTCGTCCACTGCTCAGGTTTAAAACCCATCAGTTTGTATTCCAGAGGCAACGACCTGTAGTTCAATGTTGCTATATATGCGTTTACTCCTGCCGTATAAGCATCCATCATTACTCTTGTATGCGGCTCTTCTTCCATCGCTTTCAGCGATTGTTCTGCGGCATACCCCATTCCCTTCCTGCGTTGCTTTCGGTCATAGGTTAGCGTTCGTTCCCCTACCACCTCGCTCAGCCTGCCTGCAGCGGCCCGTGTCTGCATATCCATTTGCCACAGCCTGAAGTAAGCATGCAGGTACCCTTCCGCATAAAAAACATCATGATCATTTGTCGCATGTATATGCGGCACCAGGCGGTCATCAAACCATACTGTTACCGGTTGCTTTACTCCTTGTAATTTCAGTACTGCGTTATAATCTTCTTTCACCGGTTCGGCATTAGCCCAGCATCCGTTCACAGGGTCCAGTAGCCTTCCCAGCGCCGGTAATGCACCAATCGGGTGATCCAGCACATACACAAGTATAGCTGTAAGCACAAGCAATAGCCAGCCGCCATAGCGTCTTCTGCCCTTACTATCGCCGGTACGTATATCGCTCATGCTGTGCAGTTGTTTTCTAATTCGGGAAAGCTATTTCGTAGCTCTTGCCTGCCTTTACGGTCAGTTTATGGCCACGCAGCCATGGATTGTATATTTTCAGCATTTTGTAGGTGCTGTTGTTTGCCTTGGCAAATTCGGTCAGGTTCTCTACGGTCTTATCCACAACTACCATCCTCGATTTCAAAGGCCTGTACTGGTCTTCCTGCTCTATCACCAGTCCAAAACTGCGTGGGTGTGTATGAATATACTTCAGCGCCAGTATCCGGTACACGTACCTGTTTGTCTCATCCGGAAATATCAGGTCATAATAATTATTTGCCTGTTGAAACTCAGCCTGTTTCGAAAAACCTCCCTGCCCGCAATTATACGAAGCCGCCGCAGCGGTCCATGTACCAAATTTAGCGTACGACTCTTTAAAGTACTTACAGGCAGCGTCGGTTGCCTTCACTATATGAAAGCGCTCGTCCACTTCTTCATTGATCTCAAGACCGTATCTCGGGCCGGTATCCTTCATAAACTGCCAGAAACTTGCAGCACCCACACCCGACAACGCGTTCTGCTGCAATGCGCTCTCGGCTATACATACATATTTAAGGTCGTCAGGCACTCCGTTCTCCTTCAGTCGGGCTTCTATTATAGGTAGGTACCTGCCACTCAGTTTCAATATGTACAACTGGCTGCCATGCAGGTAAGTATTCACAAGCAGTTCCCTGTCCAGTTTCTCCCTTACATCAGGCCTGTCTAATGGTACAGCCTCACCACAAAAATCAATTGTGGCTGGCAATGCAGGCGCATACCACTTATATTGCGGCCGTCCCTCTGCACTTACTTCTACAGCCGTCGCGGTCTTATCTATCTTCTTCAGGGCTACACCGGTTATCAGTATTGCACCGGCTACCAGGCCGGTTACAAAATATAAGGCAGAGCGTGTTTTCGTAGTCATAACGGTATTTGTACTATAAATTTAATCAATCTTCCTCAGAAAAAATCGGCTTTAACGTAACATGTCGGCATTTGCATAAAACAGGTGAGGTTACCCACCTTTTGGGGATAACCTCACCTGTTCAAATAACCTGTTTTCTTATTTCGATACACTCATCAGCTGCATCAGTTCATCCAGCTTTGGTTCCAGTATTATTTCCGTACGGCGGTTCTGAGCCCTGCCTTCAGGGGTATCATTGCTTGCTATTGGTGCAAATTCACTGCGACCACTTGCGGTAAGTCTTACCGGTGATACTGAGTATTCTCCTATCAGTACGTTAGCTATTGAGTTGGCACGTGATGTGCTCAGAGCCCAGTTGTCAGGATATACTTTAGTACGGATCGGCACATTATCTGTATGCCCTTCTATATTAATGTTGATATCAGGATTAGTGATCAGTACAGATGCAACTTTCGAAAGTGCTTCCTTACCCTTAGGATTTACCACAGCGCTTCCCGATGGGAACAACAGGCTCTCCTGCATACTGATGTATACTCGGCCATCTTTCAGGTACACGGTAAGTTCACTATTCGTAAATCCTACCAGTGCATCAGCTATCTTTTTCCTCAGTTCTTCAGATGATTTCTGCTGCTGGCTGATGAAGGCCTGCATTTGTTCCAGCCTGCGGCGCTGAGCGGCTATCTGGTCCTTGGTCATATTCAGTTCAGCACTGGTTTTGTATAGTTCGTTGGCAGTATTCTCATTGGCATTACCCAATGCGCCCAGGCGGCTATGCAGTGTGCTTATGGTATCTTGCATTGTTCCTATACGGCTTTTCAGTGCCAGGTTTTCAGATCCCAGTTGTGCTGCACGTGTTCTGGCAGATACATATTTGCGTTTCGCCACGCAGGACGATAAAAAGATGGTAGCAAGGCAAATGCATACCGACATTGTAATGAGCTTTTTCATAGTGTAGTTTTTAAACAACGTTTTAAAAACTGTGCCACTATTAGAAAATATAAAAATTAAAATAAAGTGAATATAAGTCTTGCTACGGGTTATTTAGTGATTTCACCTCTGTTTTCACCTCGTGCCGTTACCTACTTATCGTATATATGGGTACTTTTGCAGTTCTAAAAAAATCAAGATCGGTAATGAAAAAATTAATTCTTATTGCCTTTGCGGCATTGCCGCTCATAGTATCTGCCCAGGATGACCTTATCAGGAAGATAGAGTCAAACAGGAGCTATGTTACTGTTACAGGTAAAAATGATACTAAAAAGTATCACTTCAACAGGCTCATTGACCTGGAACATACTTCTGTTAAGAACCAGGCAAGCTCAGGTACCTGCTGGAGCTATTCTACCAATTCATTCCTCGAAAGCGAAATGATGCGTATGGGTAAAGAGCCGATCGAATTGGCCGAAATATTCAGCGCTCATGGCGTATATCTGGACAAGGCTGATGCCTATGTACGTATGCACGGTGCCATATCATGGGGCGATGGCGGCGAATGTCATGATGTGATCAATATGTATGCTAAGTACGGTGCTATGCCGCAGTCAGTTTATACCGGCCTTAACTACGGTACTAACAAAAACAAATTTGCAGAGATGCAGGCTATCTTAAAAGCTATGCTCGATGCTGTTGTGTCTAACCCAAATGGCAAGCTCACCCCATCATGGAGAAAAGCTTATAATGATGTACTTGATTCATACCTCGGCGCTGTTCCTGAAAAATTCAAATGGGATAACAAATGGTACACCCCAAAAAGCTTTGCTGCTGAGCGTGTAGGTATCCATCCCGAAGATTATGTGGAGATATCATCACTGACCACTGAGCCTTATTACAAGAAGACCACGCTTATGGTGCCGGACAACTGGGCTTTTGGTAAAGTGTATAATGTTCATCTGAACGAACTTACCGATATCATTGATAACGCACTCAACAAGGGTTTCACTGTAGCATGGGCAACCGATGTCAGCGAAAAATATTTCAGCTGGAAGAATGGCGTAGCATTCGTTCCTGAGAAGGATTACGAAGACATGGATGACTCAGAAAAGAAATACATGTTTGAAGGTCCTAAGGACGAAAGAGTGATCACTGCCGAAAAACGCCAGCTTGCTTTCGATAATTACGAAACAACCGACGATCATGGCATGCACATCACCGGCCTTGCCGAAGATCAGAATGGCAAGAAATACTACATCGTTAAAAACTCATGGGGCGATAAGAACGACTACAAAGGATATATCTATGTGAGCAAAGCTTATGTGCAGTATAAGACCACTGCCATCCTGCTTCACAAAAATGGTGTCCCTAACAGGCTTAGAGAAAAGATGGGCATGTAGTACCTAACCATATTTAATATAATAAGAAAACCCCGCACTTGCGGGGTTTTCTTATTATATAGTGCTGACCAACCACGTTACTGGCCCCATATCAGTTGTTCCATTTTCTTTCTATCGGTTATTATGCTACCCCTGTATTGTGGTATGGCTATCCATTTTTTTGCTCCACCATCCCATTTTTCAGGTACAGCGTTCCATTTTATCTGCTTGTCTTTGTCCAGTATAAAAACATTTGCATAAGGCGTACACATAGATATGAACAGCGACTCGTCAGGCAGCTCTAATGCATTTCCACCCATTGTTTTGTAGGGCTTCTCCGGTGCCAGTATACTCGTCACCTCCTGTGTTGTTTCATACTCCCAAACCTTGGTCATTTGTTTGTTCTTGTCGTCCGGCTCTTTCAGCATCACTATTTTGGGCGTCTCCTCCCAGTTACACATATTGTTATTATACACCAGCAGGTAACCATCCTTGGTCAGTTTACAACTGTGCTGCTCACAAAACAGGCTGGAGGTCTCGTCTCCCTTTTTATAGACATTGCCATACACCGCTACTATTTTACCCTCAGGATATTTTATCTTTAGTATCTGGCTGATATGCTTAAAGCCTACATAAAGCATCTTATTCTTCTCATCAAAATAAAAAGAGTTCTCGTGTATGGTATTTTCAGTAACTCCGTTCGGCTTCCTCGTATTATATAGTTGCTTATCCTTGTAGTGGCCCGATGACTTCCAGCTCCACACTACCTTACCCTTTTCATCATACTCTATTACAGTACCGAATTTGGTCATTTTCAGGGGAATATAACCTCCGCCATTTTTGCCGGAACTGTCACTGAATAATTTCGACTGAGCAAACTCATCACCCAACACCATATAGTGTCCGTTAGATAATCGGTTGACCTCGTGATGGTAGTGCTCTTCATTGTCCTTGCTCACATACCCGGTATCAGTACCTTTCCACAGTATTTCACCACTATAACTGATCTCATAGGGCATATCATCATTGATGAACGTGATCGTACCCCTTGATGTGATCTTCATATCCCTCAGGTCCTTGATCCCACCGGCTGCATGGCTATGCCCACCGTGATTATGGCCATCGTGTTCGCTATGCTCATTACTTTTTACTGTTTCAAAATTGTTAGGTAAAAACCATACAGGATTTCCCTTCATATCGTATAGTACTGCATTCCCATCCAGGAACACATAACCATCTTCATATCGCTCCGCCTTTTTCAATATCCGCAGCCTTACCTTGCTCGTATCTGCAGACGGCCCGTTCAATGTGCTGAAATGATACAGTTTTCCGGGGCCCTTCGTCGCAGAAGTAAATCGCCAGGTATATTCCTTACCAAATGCCGGCACCTCCGCTACAACCTTACCTGATTTAGTTTCTACAGACTGGATAATATGCCTGCTGAATGAATCAGCTGATATATATCGCCCAGCTGCTATCTCTACAGTAAATGATCCTCGCACTTTTTCTGTCGGAAACGAAAATCCTATTAGCCTGTAGTTTAGTTTACTGTCTTGTTTTGGTAAAACTTGCGCATACGATCCCCCTGCATGCAATATTATGATCAGGATGGACAACAATAACTTATTCATGAAATAACAAGGGTTTTACCTATCAACAAATATACCCTGAAAATCTGTTCCAAACATATCTCATACCATTTTTGCTCAATATGCGTTATTGCCCGGTATTCCATATAAGTTGCACCAGTGCTGCCCGGTTTATATAGCTCGCTTTATAGGTTGGGCCACTCTCCCATTGTTCATCAGGCTTAGTCCGCCTTTGAAGTAGTGCACTCCACAACTCTTTTTTGTTTTTATTTACTATCAATAGCTTGTTATAATTAGTACAGGGCATACAGGCAAATATCCTCCCATCAGGCAACTCAGTAACACTGCCACCCGATGGGCATGAAAGTCGTTCATGCTTCTGCTCATCTGCTGTGGCACAACTGTATTCCCACACTTTTTCCAATTTACCGTTTCCCTCTTTCAGTTTTAATATTACAGGCGATGCAGGAGCATTACACATGTTGTTATTAAAAAGATAGAGATAACCGTATTCTGATTTACTACAGCTATGCTGCCCGCAAAACAAACCATTGCCATGCTCCGCAATTCCGGGTTTATATTGTTCCCCATACGTGGCTATCACCTGCCCGGTAGCATATTTTATTTTTATTATTCTGCTGATGTTCCTGAAACTTAAATAAATTTCATGCTTTTTTTCATCAAAATAAAAAGAGTTGCCATGAGCACTGATGTAGGGCCTGAACATTGAACCGGTATGATAAACAATATCCGAACTCACAAAATGATCCCTTGAACTCCATGACCATACTTTCCTTCCACCCCTATCATATTCTATAATTGTAGCAAATTCCACCTGCACATAACCGCTATCTCCGGGCATTGGCTCACGGGCAGCTATTTCCAGCATTGTATCTGAGCTATCAGGCACCCTGCACCAAAGCACCTCATTGCCCAAAGCCATATAATGGCCATTGGCAAGCCGGGTAAATTCATGGTGATACAACGCTTTTTCAGGTCCCTTCCATTTTATAGTACCGTTGTAATCTGTCTCATACACCTGTTCGCCTATCAAAAAAGTTATTGTGCCCTTTGGGCTAAGTTTCAGATCCCGAATCTGGGTATTGCCTGCTATCTTCCTGCCTTCTATTACAGGCAGGTACCATACCGGCAGTCCGTTCATATCATACAGTACGCCGGGCCCGTCAATAAAAACATAACCATCTTTATTTTGTGTTGCTTGTTGTAGTATATGTAACCGGCATATTGTTGTATCAGTTTGCGGTACACTTCCCGTTGCAAAATGATGCAGCACCGCATCTTCGCGATTCTTGCCGGCAGCAGTCACCATCCAGGTATATTCTGTTCCAAAGGCAGGCAATTCGCACGCTATCCTGTTAGCTGCACTGTGCTGAACTATGATCACATTTTTTTTAAATGAATCAATGCTGTTGTATCGGCCGCGCGCTACCTGAATCGTGTATTGTATTGTGCCGTTAGTAATTGGAAATGTAAAACCTGCGATTCTGTAGTTAAGTACTGCATTTTCGGCGGGAAATATTGTACCGGCTGATGTACCGGCAAAAAGAAACTGTATTGGTAGAAATATTAAGTAGAATATATATCGGCACTGGTACACTTTCAAAAATACGATTATAGCCTTTTATAATCAGGTATTTCTATAGGATTATTTTTATGTGGTCAATTGCCATTGAATATCAGCTTAGACAATTCATTACTGCCTTGTACGATACTGGCTCTGTATTGCGCTGCTCCTATCCACTTCTTTTCACGTTCATCCCACTTTTCTGCATACGCCTTCCACAACTCTTTTCGTTCGCCATTCAGAATAAATATTTTACTATACGGCGCATTTGTTGAAACAAATAATGCCCCGTCATTCAATTCAATGAGATTACCACCTCCTGCAGTAGCTGGCTTCAATTCATTTTCAGCTACACAATTATGTGACCACACTTTCTCAATTTTATTTACTTCACCGCTGACTTCTTTCATTTTTACCAGTTGCGCATATCGCATAACAGGTTTAAGCGGAATAGTTTCAATGTTGTTATTATATACATACAGGTGTCCATCCCTGGAACGTACACAACAGTGCTGTCGGCAATACATATCATTCTGAGCCAGATCATGTAGTGTCTGCCGCATATCAATTGGGCCGGCTTCTTTACGTACTGTATCTTTAGCCGAATACAGATTACCGTACGTTCCTATTACTTTACCTGATGGATAACTTATCTTTAAAACACGGCTTATACCCATCATACTCAGGTAAATGACACTGTCTTTATCATCAAAAAAAAATGAATTTTCATGAAAATCTATGCGGCAATCAGGGTGTTGCAGACATAACGAATACAAGTCCGATTCATGAAAGTACTTAGAGGTGTGCCATTCCCATACCATATTACCACCGGCATCAAACTCTGCTATCCTGCCATCCTGCATATCCGGAAAAAAACGTTTACTCCTTACAGTTGGCGATCCGGATACTGGTACCGGCAACTCTGATCTTAAACCATTGTCGGCAGCGCTCACCAATGCCATATAATGACCATTTGCCAATCTCGTAAACTCATGATGATAGATGTAACCTACAGTATCCGATAAATTTCCTGTGACCGAAGCTGTGCGCGATCCACTCCATAACACCCTACCGTTAAAATCAATTTCGTAGGCGTTGTCACCTTTTATAAATGTTATGGTTCCCCTGGTGGTCATCTTTATGTCCTGCTCAATGGTCTCCTGATCTTTATCTACATCAGGCAGATACCATACCGGCTTGCCTTCCATATTGTACATCATCCTTGTACCATCTACAAATATATAGTTGTCTTTGTAGCTTCCTGCCGGTAACACCACTCTTAATCTCCTTTTATCAATTTCAGGTATTTTCCCTGTAGTAAAATGATGAAATCCACTTTTTGTCACCTCTTTATTGCCGGCCAGGTACACCACACGCCAGGTATATACACTACCAAATTGCGGTACTTCTGCAATGATCTTGTTTATCTTTCCGGTTTGCGGCTTTAGCAAATGCTTTTTGAAAGAAATGTCATCAGTGTACTTACCCGATGCTATATCCACACGGTAGTTGTCTGCTTTCGCCTTTTCAGGAAAAGAAAAACCTATGATACGGTAATTTAATATGCTGCCTTCAGAAGGGAATGTCTGACCGGATAAGTTGCAGAATATGCAGATAAACAATAATAATAAAACAGGTCTGAGCATAAACTTCATAGGTACTCAAAACAAAATTTAAAGGTCATTTTGCTAAGGAACATGGAATAATCTGCATACTATAAATTTGCAACTAATAATTATAGAATAGTTTCTAAACGGTAACAATTTGTTTCTGAACGGTAATAATATATACAGCTCTATGTGTAGCTATTTCCGACCGTACCAGATCAGTTTTTCCAGGTCTTCTTTTTTCTCTATAATGCTCGACCGGTAGCAAGGGCCATTGTTCCATTTAGTACCACTGCCCTTTACTTCTAATATGCCACTCCATAATAGCTCTTTATTAGTATTAATCAATGCTAACCTGCTATATGGCGCATTCGTTGATACATACAATGACCCATCGGCGAGTTCCATAACATTACCACCTCCTCCGGACACTTGCAGCAGTTCTTCCTGTGGTATACAGTCATAGGTCCATACTACAGATGCTTTATGATCCCTACCCTCCACTTCCTTCAACTTTACGATCTGGGGTACCTGCGGTTTTTTGTTTATGCGATCCTGAGGATAGCTTTGCATATTGTTATTATACACATACAGCCCTCCGTCTTTGGAAGCTATGCAGCTATGCTGCCTTTTAAACATCGTATTATCTGCCAGTGAATGAAAAATGTCCTGTATGGCCATATTGGACAAAGCAGCTCCGGTATTCTGACCATCTCCATACAGATTACCATAAGTACTCATCACTGCTCCCGATGGATATTTTATCTTTATCACCCGGCTAATACCACTGAAACTTAAATAAATAATACTATCTCGCTCATCTAAGAAAAATGCGTTTTCATGAAAATCCACCGCACAACTGTCATTTTGTTTAGTTAGCGCATAAAGGTCTGACTCTTTATGGTAGTTCGATGTTTCCCATTCCCATACTATATGTCCGCTCTTATCCAGTTCCACTATTCTGCCTTCATGCACATCCGGAAAATACCTTTTACGCTCAGGCTTTGCAGGTTTGCTTCTGTTCTCAATATCTACTATTGGTGCCGGCGAACTCAGCATAGACATATAGTTCCCGTTACTGAGTTTTGTCAGCGCATGATGATACATACACACCATAGAGTCTTCCGTAATTATCGGGATACCCTTCCACAATATTTTACCATCATAGTTTATTTCGTATGCTTTACTGTTTTTCAGAAAAGTGATCGTACCATCCCTGGTCAGCTTTAGGTCACACTCATTTACATTGTTCGAGTCCACATCAGGAAGGTACCATACCGGTACACCGTTATGATCATACATTACTTTGGTACCATCAGCAAAAAAATATTTACCCTCAGCCTTAGTCGATTGCGATAGTACCCTCAACCGCTGCTTGCCGGTATCAACCCCCGTTATAGTGCCTGTGCTGAAATGATATAGCTCACTCTGCGCAAATTCTTTCTTACCGCTCAGGTACACTACTCGCCATGTATAATCACTGCCAAAATCCGGCACTTCTGCAATGATCCTGTTTTCATTTCCGGCATGTTGCAGTATCATCTTCTTTTTAAATGAAATAACATCGGATTGGGTGCCATTTGCAATTTCCAACCGATACATGCGGGCATGTGCCTTTACAGGAAAGGAAAACCCGATTATACGGTAATTAAGTTTGCTGCCTTCCGCCGGAAATGTTTGCCCTGATACACTGCAGTTTATACAGCTGAAAAGTAAAAGGATAAAGGTGCTCAATATAATATTCATAGGTGGGTAATGAAAAGTTATTTACTGGCTTTATTTTACATAGTTGTATGACTTATTTACCAATGGGCCGTTGTTATTAGTTATGGCTCTTTTATCTGCATTATACCAGATCAGCCGCTGCATCGCCTCTTTATTTTCTATTATACTCGACCGGTAGCAAGGCATGCTTTCCCAGTTGTCTTCATTTTTTTTCTCAGCAATGGCGCACCACTCTGTTTTTTTATCCATACTTAGTATGAATAACTTACTGTAAGGCGGATTTGTAGCTACATACAATGATCCGTCTGTCAGCTCCGTCACATTACCACCGCCGCCGGATGCATTTTGCACTTCATCATCCGGAATACAGTTATAGGACCATGTCACGGCATCATTATCAGGCGTAGGGGTATCTGCCAGCTTTATGATTTGAGGACTGCGTTTTACATAAACATCAGGAGATAGCTGAGGAGGAAGGACATTATTGTTATAGACATACAACCCGCCTTTGTGAGCAAAACGGCAACTATGCTGATTACGAAACAAATTATTATCAGCAAGCTGCGTATGAATGGCTGATGCTTGCTTATGCGATAATTGGGCACCCGGATGATGTTCCTGATTATATATATTGCCATAGGTGCCCGATACTGCTCCCGATGGATATTTGATTTTCACCAGTCGGCTGATGCCGCTGAAGCTGATATAAATAACACTATCCTTTTCATTGATACAGAATGCATTTTCATGAAAATCCACACGGCAACTATCATTGAGTTTATTCAACTCTTGCAGATCCGACCCCGAAAAATATTTGTATGTTTCCCACTCCCACACTACACGCCCTTTCTTATCCAGCTCCACTATTTTACCATCCTGTTCATTATTAAAAAACCTTTTCCAGGCCTTCTTTGAAACATCTTTCTTCTTATCTTTCATTGATAACGGCCTTGCACTTCCTAAAGCCATATAGTGGCCGTTATGCAGCTTTAGCAGCTCATGATGATATATATAAGCTGCCTGCTCTCCCTTATTTGTGCTGCGCCACAATATATTGCCATCATAATCTATTTCATATCCTATATCATTACTCAAAAATTTGATGGTACCGTCATCTGTCAGCTTCATATCACTGCCATTCATTTGCTCCGTGCTTAATGAAGGAAGATACCATACCGGCAGCCCTTTATCATCATACATCACATTAGTTCCATCCACAAAAAAATAGCTGTCCTTGCTTTTCTCAGACCTGGTGGTTACCCTTACCCGTATCTTGCTTGTGTCAGTTTCAGGTCTATTCCCAACCGCAAAATGATGTAATTGGCTTTGACGATCGGGTCCACCTTTCTTGTAGATGATCCGCCAGGTATATTCTTTGCCAAAGTGATCAACTGTTCCGGTTATCCTGTTGTTGCTGCTGACAATACGCTTATTTACATTGTTTTTGAACAGTTGTTCATCAGCATACTTACCTTCTGCTATTTCAAGCACATATTCTTTACACTGCTTGTTTTCAGGAAATGTAAAACCTATCAGCCGGTAATTGATTTTACTACCCTCCTTAGGAATTATCTGGCACAAGCCTATATAACTGAAGGTTAATAAATTTATTATTAAAAATAATTTCCGGTACATATTGGGCGCATAGCAGATTAGGTCTTAATATATACGCATAGTATATATTTATGCTTTGCGTAGAACCTCTAAACTATACTTTGCGCTTCTTGAATTTTAGTAGAAGTTTCTTAACGGTCGGATTTTCTTCTTATCGGTAATATATAATGGTTTATTAACACCATACATATATACGCAATAAAATATTCATTAATATCGTCGCATATTAATGTAGATGATGAAGATAAACAGGAACTAATAGCGGGAAAACCCAACACTATGCTACAAAACGAGTTATTAACAATGCAAGCAGCTCCACATCCACTTGCTCTATCGGGTGCTGCGTATTTGGCAGCACACCCATGCAGGCATTGGGCAGTACTTTATACACGGCTACTGTTTCATCCAGGCTCACCATTTTATCCTTATCACCCAGCAGCACCATTACCGGTGTAGTTATCTGTACATGGTCTTCTGGCTTCAGCGTATTATTTGCACCAAGTGCCGTAAGCATCCCGGCTGTTAGTTGCAGCACCTCCTTCCAGTCATTAGGTTGGTGCCGTGTACTTAGTGTCGCTGCAAAGGCCGGTAGCTTCAGTTCTATCTTCTCTGCGTTCAGCATCTGCACCTCCTTTGCGGCCACAGCCTCATCCCAGTGATACTTGGTGGCAAGTGTTACTACCTTGCCTATCCGCTCCACATGATGCCTCGCCAGGTACATACCTACATAACCGCCCATGCTGTAGCCAAATATGTTTGCCGTACCCAGTCTCTGCTCATCCATATATTCCAGTACATTCTCTGCAAACAGCTTCATCGAAAAACCGCCCTCACCATAACCCCTGCCGCCATGCCCCGCAAAGTTCAGTACATGTACCCTATAGTTCGCGCTCAGCGCATTCGCCAGTGGTTCCAGTTGATCAGCTGAGCCTATTGCGCCATGTAATAATATTAGGTCCTGCATAATACCGTAAAATAACTGTGAAAATACCTTTCATCCAACTTTTCTTCCTTAGTA
>CAYZKL010000034.1:31010-36279 GCA_964478855.1 uncultured Flavipsychrobacter sp. | reverse complement strand
GACCGCAATCCCGCCAGCCGAAAAGCCTACCTGAAGAAATGGAGCGCACCTGTAGAAACTTTCTACGTAGGTGCACCCGGCAGAAGCCTGCAACAGATAAAGAACGAGAGCGCCCTGCGCAATGATATATGGGAGTTCCTCAACAAAGGAAAATGGGAAGGTAAGACCGCTAAGGAGGTACATAATATAGTACGGGAGCATGTCCTTGCGCAGCAGAGATTTGCATGGGTTAAGGAAAAAATATCCCTGCCGGGCATTAAGTGGTGGAATTTCGTCATTGCTATATCCGTGATTTTGTTACTGTTTCCGCTCACTTTATTGTTCGCGGTAGTGGCCGGTATATGGCTGCTGGTACTGCATTTTGCGCACGAAAAGAAGGACGCCAAAATTCAGCTAACCCCCAGCCAGATAGATAAAAACCATATCGAAAAGCTGGAATCATACGAAGATTTCCAGAACCAGAACCAGTTCACACAGATCATTTCTATGAAGCCCGGCCGTATGCGCCTTATTACCATCAAGGCAGTATTGCTGTATGGTAGCTTTCGTATCAAAAATGAATTTGTAAAGGGAGAACTGATGGGTATCCCTACCATTCACTTTGCCCGCTGGGTAATGCTCGATAACAATAAGCAGGTGCTTTTCTTTAGCAACTTCGATGGTAGCTGGCAGCAATACCTTGGCGATTTTATCGACAAGTCAGGTTGGGGGCTTACCGGCATATTCAGCAATACCGAGAACTTCCCCGAATGTCGCTACCTGTTCTGGGGCGGAGCCTATGACGAGGAACACTTCCTTGCATGGAGCCGCTACTACCAGGTGCCTACACATGCATGGTACTGCGCTTATCCGCACTTGTCCATCAAGAACGTAAATACTAATTCCATCATCAGGACTGAGCTTATTCGTGATCTAAGCGAAGCGCAGGCGCAGACTTTTTTAAACAGGTTTTAATCTCCATATAGTTCATGGGAAACATAAGTATCAATTTATCGGATGTACAGGGGTTTGTGCTGAGCGATTTTAATTCGCTGCCGCAATCGCGTTATGTAATGCTGCAGGTGACAGATGCGGCTGCTGCGAAATCCTTTATAAAGAGGGTAACAGATAGCATTACCAATGCCAAAACCGGAGTATCAGGTAGGGGGCTTAATATAGCTTTTACTGCCCCCGGCCTCCTTGCGCTCGGACTAAAGGAATCAAACATGACCACCTTTGTACGCGAGTTCAGGGAAGGTATGGTGACGCCGCACCGCCAGCGCTTATTGGGCGATTTCGATTCCAGCGCTCCTGAAAACTGGGCCTGGGGTGGGCCGAAGAACGAAGTGGTACATGTGTTACTGTTGGTATTTGCTGCGGATGCCAACGGCCTTGAAACGTATTATAACGAGCTGAACGCCATGTATACTTCCTCCGGTTTCAGGGAAGCATTCAAAATAGATAACCATGTATTGCCCGGCAATAAAGAACATTTTGGTTTCCGTGATGGTATTGCTCAACCCTTTATCAAGGGTAGTGGCATCAGCGGTAAGGAAAGCGACAATATCAATGCCGGCGAGTTCCTGATGGGGTACAAGAGCGAGTACAATGTATATCCTGATACGCCGCTACTGAAAGAGAAACAGGGTGATGCCGCACTGCTGGCAGATGATGCTGCCGGTACAGGTTTCAAGGACATGGGCCATAATGGTACATACCTTGTTATTCGTCAGCTGGCACAGGATGTAAATGCATACTGGAGCTTCCTGAACGAAAAAACTAAGAATGAAGATGGCACGGTAAATACCGCCGAAAGCAAAAAACTGGCTGCCAAGATGATGGGTCGCTGGCCAAGCGGTGCGCCCATTGTTAAGTTCCCTGATGCGGCCCCCGCTGATGCTCACCCGGACCTCGATCCCGAAACATACATCAACGATAACGACTTCCTGTATAATGACACTGATCGTACCGGTATGAAGTGTCCGTTTGGTGCGCATACCCGTCGTGCCAATCCACGCGACAGTTTTGAAGAGAACACAAAAGATAAGTCCATCTTACTGTCCAACAGGCACCGTATCATTAGACGTGCCCGTCTTTATGGTGAGCCGTTTGTAGGTTCACCTACCGATCATACACCCAAGGCTGAGGTTGGTATGTTGTTCGCTTGCATCAATGCTGATATATCCAGACAGTTCGAATTCATCCAATATACTTGGGCCAATTATCCCAAGTTCAAGCAATTATTCAATGATCCTGATCCGTTCATCGGCGTAAGGGAAAATCCGACTCCGGGTACAGAGCAGGTGTTTACCATACCCAGCCGTCCGGCCAATAAGTATATTACCGGTCTTCAGCGTTTTGTTACAGTCAAGGGTGGAGGATACTTCTTTTTTCCGTCGCTCACTACTATCAAATATTTCAGCACCATATAGTTTGACTTAGTTTGCCATGTACTGATAAAATGATAAAGCCCCGCATTGCGGGGCTTTATACATACTGTAATTACAGGAATTATTTTTTAGCGATCTTAGCTGCAAACTCTTTACCAGCTTTGAACTTAGGTACTTTGCGTGCTTTGATTTTAATAGTTGCACCCGTCTGTGGGTTGCGGCCGTTACGTGCAGCCCTTGCAGATACTGAGAATGTGCCGAAGCCTACCAGTGTTACCTTATCGCCTTTTTTAAGTGCAGCAGATACAGCGCCAGTGAAAGAGTTAAGTGTGTCAAGTGCTTGCGCTTTAGTGATGCCTGCATCACCTGCAATTTTCTGGATCAATTCAGCTTTGTTCATGATTATCTGTTTTTAAATTGTGTGTACAAATTTTATGTAGAGAACAAATATAGGTACTATTTGCAATGTTGTGTATTGCTTTGCTCCTTTTTTATTTTATCCTTTTTTTTAGATAATTCTGGTGCTACGGGCTGTTAAAACAAACCGGCCAGTTTTTGTGCAACTCGTATGCCGGCCAGTACTACCCGACGCTCACACATATTCCGGGCAGCTATTACATAGCCGTTAGGAGCAGGGTACGGATTGTTATCCACTCCGTTTATCTTACCATTCATATATACAAACTGCTTTGCCAGCACGTAGCTCTCATTCTTTATCCAGTCATTTACGTTTGGATTATTTTTCAAGTCGGGCAGGTTTGCATCACCATAGGACGTATTGTTTACTAGTGCTTTTGCCAATGCAGGGATCTCTCTGAAGCTGCCATCTACCATTCCATCCCATAACCCATGTAGCGCCACTCCTTTCACTTCACCATCCAGCAGTATATAAGTGTCATTGCCTCCGCGGTCTCCTTTTGGGTGGTCTCTGTCATACATCGCTATTGTATGTAATGGCTGGTGCACATCCTCTATTAGGTGGAACAACCAGCAAAGGTCTATCGCCTTCTGTGCCGGGTTTTTAGTGGTTTTCAGGGTTGTCAGCAGTTCGTTTATCTTAATCTCAGCATTTGGTTTTTCAGGTGCTGCTGCTTTTACTTTTTCTCCTGCTGGTACAAACGGATAGTCCACGTAGTGCCATTTCTTTTTTTCTCCTCCGCCCAATGCTTCATCTTTCCTTGCATCATCCGGATAGGTCGATGCCAGCATAAAGAGCGCTACATCAAGTTTCTCGCCTGTTAGTCCGGTCAACTTATTCTTCCATTCAGTATTATACCATGGATGCTGTTTTAGTGCCAGTACTACCTTGGATATGGTAGCAGGGCTGTTCTTTTTCATATAATAGTAAGCTACCGCCCCGCAGGTGTTATGGCCTTCAGCATTCCAAGCATTACTCACCAAAGGGAACAATAACAGTGCAAGTAAGATTCTAAGATTTTTCATTGTTTTATTCTTTAGACAAACATACTCTATAAATTTTTCAGTTACCAACTCAAATGTTAAAATATTTGTTTTATATTTGGTTACATAAATCTCCGTTATGACAAAGCTATCCATGTTGGCAGTATGCATTTGCTTTACCTCATTGATCAATGGACAGGTATTCGCACAGGCATTTAAGAAAGGGTCATTACTCATCAGTTTGTCCGAAGGGGCTACTTTTGCAAAGTACACCACGGCAAATACCAATACTAATGATGGTGAAATAATAAATCACAACACGAACGGAGATCGTGATCCGCTCACTGTAGAATACGGGCTTAGCAACCATTGGGGCATTGGCCTTAACATGGGCGGCGATATCCTGCACGTAGATCCTAACAAGTTTTATGGCATTAAGTCCGACGGAAAGAAGGTTGATGTGTTCATGTCAGAATTTACAGTTGATGCCAATTATCACTACTTCGTTACCAAACGTACCGATATCTCTGCATTCGCATCTGCCGGTTTATCTGATGTCTCGTTCGAAGGTAAAGAGGGTGATGCGCCGTATATGTACAAAGCCAGCGGAGCCATACTGCGCATGGGTACAAAGATCAAATACTATGTGTACAAACGCATTGGGGTGATGGCTATGGTTAGTACTTATACTGCTAATTGCAGTACCAAAGATGTAAAGGAAAATACCATTGCTGCAGGCTATGATACACGTATAAAAGGCTTTGCAGTAGAGTTCGGTATCTGCACCCGTTTACTGAAGTAATTAATTCCCTTTTATCCTTTTCACGAAACTAACGAGCAACTCTTTATCCCATTTGGCAAATCTGCCCCGCTGCACGATCAGGTCATTGGCATGAGGGTGAGTGAGGTAATAATAGAAAATGAATTTTGGCTGCGGTTCCTGCCAGCCTGCAATTTCCCCGAACCGCATATCATTGAACAGCAGGGTATCATGCCACAGTTCGGCCGTATAGTATCCCTGCGAAAAACGTTTCAGCAGTGCTACATCATTGGTGTTATCTGTATTGGCCAACAGGTGTTCGTTTCTGTACGTATAGTGAAAGTCAATAGTCTGTTTATTGTCAAACACCGACCGGTACCCTATGTAGTATCCTGAGTCCTGCTCTGCTATGATATACCACAGCAGGTTATTGAGTGGGGTAGGGCTTGTAAATAGCCTTTTGTAGGGGATATGTCGCTGCGCCATATCCCTGGTCACCGTATTGTTTATCATACATTTATTGATAATGCCCGTGCATAAGTAAGCACTGCTCAGCAGTAGGGCTACAGCTATCCATACTCTTCTTTTATCGTATTGCAGTCTTGATACCAGTAAGATCACAGATACCACCGCCGGCCATATCGTAAACAGCGGATCAGCCACAAACATAGTATTGAACGATACCCGGTAATTGCTGAACGGTTCAAACCAGCCCGTGCCATATGCATTAAACGCGTCA
>CAYZKL010000034.1:19296-30953 GCA_964478855.1 uncultured Flavipsychrobacter sp. | reverse complement strand
CCATCGCTTAAAGGTCATATCTGGACCGTGAAACATTTTTCCGCACAGCCATGCAAGTAGCGGTGATACGACGGCAACAAATAACAAAGAGTGTGTGATACCCCTGTGTGCCAGCAGGTCGCCCGATACAGGCAACCAAAGCGAGGCAATAATATCAATATCAGGCAGACTCTGGGCAATGGCACCCAGCAATAGAGCCTTTTTACCTATCCTTTTGCCGGCAATAGCCTCACCTATGCAGGCACCTAATACAATGTGGGTAAGTGAATCCATGTAACTGCTTCAAAGGTATTGAAACAATGCTAAAACGCAGTATGAACAACCCCTTGATAAGTGATCTGGAGCTCCGATTAATCCCGATTTTGACTATACCCCAAACTGGCTCAGGTGATGATCCAGGTGTTTATAGAACATATTGTTCCATTCAATGGTATTTAGCGGGCCAAATGAGAACGATGTTTTATTGTTGAACTCTGCTTCACCCAGTTCCTGTGTCTTTGTTATATAAGTGATCAGGCGTTCTTTCTCAGTGTTGAATTCTTTCTCTGTAGTTATCAGGAATGCAGGTGCAGTAGGGCTGTTCTTTTTATAGGGTTTCTCAGTTACTACCGCTCCCTTTACAAAGTATTTCAGCATCAACTTCAAAAAGAAATTAGGCGTAGGATGAATGTTCTCATAAACCATTTCATAGGTTACATTGCAATGGGCCATCATCTGTGCCACATTCATTTTGCCCCATTTTGGTTGGGTGGAAATGGTCAGCTTATTGATCCTGCCTATTATTTCATTTGCTACTTCTTTCGAAAAAATATTTGGTAACGGCATGAGTATATTTGATTAGATTATAAATAAATACAATGAAATTCGCTGGCAATATACAAAAACCGCACAGTCAGGCAATATTAACCTTTGTATGTACCTTAGCCCCATCTACCCATGCAAGACAAACACGTTACAGATAAAAAACTGGTCATAGGTATCATCATCAGCATGTTCCTGTGGGGGCTTAGCTGGCCTGCAGGCAAAGTGCTTACCAACTATTGCACGGTTATCAATTTCACGGTATATCGTTACCTGGTGGTAGTAGCAAGCATGTTTATCTTATTACTGGTCATGCGCGTGCGTTTCGGGGTGAAGCGCGCCGGGATTCCCGCATTATTAGGGTCGGGTATCCTGTTGGCAGTGTATAGTTACTTTTTCTTCCTGGGCCTCAAAAATGGGGCTCCCGGTGCGGGTGGGGTACTGGTCACTACACTCAATCCCATTATGGCTTATACAATAGGCATTGTATTAAGTCGCAAGCTGCCTTCAAGAAATGAGGCTCTGGGTTTACTGCTTGGGCTTATCGCCGGCTGTATTCTGCTCAAGTTGTGGGACAATGCATCTGCCCTTCTGGATAGTGGCAATCTCTACTTCCTCATGGCAGCATTTACATGGTCGGTCATGAGCAAGATCACTGCCAAAGGGGCAAAATATGGTTCCTCTCTGGGCTTTAGCCTGTGGCAGTATGTGGTCACGCTCCTTTGCCTGCTGCCGTTTATGAATGTACCCGAACTGAAAGAAGCCATACATATCAAGGATCCTTTGTTTTGGTTCAATCTGTTCTTTACATCTGCTATTGTCACTACATTGGCTACTACTGTTTACTTCTATGCCACTACACGCCTGGGTGCAGAGAAGGCCAGCAGCTTCATTTTTTTAGTGCCATTGGCTGCCGCAGCATCATCATGGCTGTTACTGGGTGAGCAGATCAGGATACACACGGCTATAGGTGGCTTGGTGGGGATGACAGCAGTATATATGATCAATAGGCGAAGAGCAGTAGTTAACGATTAAAAAAGCTGATGCTGACCATGATCAGTATTTTGATTTTAACCAATATTTATTTTGCATAAAATTATCGGTATGGCGTACAAGCGCAAGACATGGCAGGAGAAGTTGCACAATAACCATCCGGAACATGTGGAGATCATAGATAAGGCATTTGCGGGTATTCCTGCAGGAGCCTCTATGTATATTGCTACTCCTATGATCGTAGATGCATACATCCGCAACATTCCTCCGGGTACGCATACCTCATTGCAGCAAATGCGCAAGGACCTCGCTGCCGATCACAATGCGGAATATACCTGCCCCATTACTGCGGGTATATTTTTAAGGATAGTTGCAGAGGCCGCTTATGAGGAAGTTATGGCTGGTAAGCCGGTTAAGAAGATCACTCCTTTCTGGCGTATGATAGACAGCAAAGCACCAGTAGCTAAGAAACTGACTTTTGGTACCGACTTCGTAATGCAGCAGCGCGCAAAGGAGCATCTGCCGTTCTGATACACATGATAGATTTACAGTATCGTTAACAGCTTTTAAGATAATATTATTTACTTTACACACCTGATAATTACTATTAACTGGGTTTTATACACCTGCTATCAAACTTTATGAACAAAAAATATGCTGTTATAGTTGCCGGTGGCAGAGGCGTACGAATGGGCAGTTCAATTCCTAAACAATTCCTTCCGTTTCTGGGCAAGCCCCTCTTGTGCTATGCCTTAGAGATGTTTGCAGAATCTATCCCTGATATCAAACTCATACTTGTTTTACCTGCCGATCAGTTGGGCAGTGCGCAAACCGTGCTTCGGTCTTACATTGGTAGTATCGATGTGACCATAGTGGCTGGTGGCGATACCCGGTACCACAGTGTTCAGAATGGGTTAAAATGTGTAGCTGATGATGGTATTGTATTCGTCCATGACGGTGCCCGCCCGCTCATCACACGGCAACTTATAGAACGTTGCTACGCCCAGGCAGAAGCATTGGGTAGCGCTATACCTGCTATACCTGTTGCGGAGAGTGTACGTGTTATTGATGGTGACGGTTCAAAACCTGTGGACAGGGAGCATATGCGCATCATACAAACTCCGCAAACCTTTCAGACAGGTATCATACTTCCCGCTTTTCAGCAGGAATATCATGCCTCTTTTACCGATGAGGCTACTGTTGTAGAGGCATTTGGACAAAAGGTACACCTGGTTGATGGAGTGCGTGATAATATCAAGATCACTACGCCTGAGGATATGGTGATAGCTGAGGTTCTTCTGAAGGGCAGAGTATAGGGTGCTATTAAAGTACGCATAGATAATGTGAGTTATGGAAGTGAGAAAGTTATGCTGTTTACTCTTTATATCCATTGGCTGTATGCAGTCGGGGAGTGCCCTTGCCCAGGTATATGACACCGCCAGCAAATTTACAGTGCCCGTTCAGCTCGATTCTTATGTTGTTCATAGCGGCTTTGATGTCGGTGCTTTTATTAATAGGGTTCGCAACGATACCACTTTCTATAAGGCATTTAAGAATTTACATTTTGTGCCTTACAAAGCAGTGAATGATATTAAAGCGTATGATAAAAATGGCTCGGTTGCTGCTTCTGAGCATAGCAGCACTACGCAGTTTGTACACCGCAGGTGCAGGATCATCAAGACCATTGAAAAGTCTAATACAGGCGACTACTATAAGCGCAATGGCAAATACAACTATTACACCTCAGAGTTGTTTGCATCCCTATTCCTTGCTCCTGATTCGGTTTTCGGGGAAACAGACATTGTAAAGGGATCATTGGATGCCCCGCAAAAAGGCGAGTTGGAAAAGCGCAAGTACGAACTGAAACAGCTTATTTTCAATCCGGGCACCCGCGTATCAGGCATACCATTCATGGGGGATAGAGCGTCCGTATTCGATCCCGGAGAAGCGGAGAAATATGATTTCAAAATTGGAAGGGAACTTCACGATAAGGAACAATGCTATGCGTTCCGGATTACGCCTAAGGCCGGTTACGAACATAAAACACTGTACAACTACCTGACTACATGGTTTCGTATCAGCGATTACAGTATTGTAGCCCGGGACTATTCGTTGTCCTATCGTACCCTCGTTTACGACTTTGATGTAGTCATGAAGTTTCGCCTGCGCCAGGTAGGTGATAAACTGTATCCTGTGTTAGTGAATTATAATGGTAACTGGCATGTCTTTACTAAAAAGAGAGAGCGGGTTAAGTTTAATGTAGAGGTTATTTATTAACCGCTACCACTGCACGTTCTTGTCTATAAATGCAATAAGGCTTTTCGCCATCGCAGCCTGTTCTCTGGCTTTTGGGTGTGCAGATGTTCTGTTGTATGCAAAGAAGTGAGTCATCACTTTTTTGTCTTTTAGCTGTTTGGTAGCTTTTAGTATATAGCCCGGCCATGGCGAACCATCTTTCGTTGCATCCATGCTGCCCAGCGTACAGATTATATACGCAGTTGGATACTTGCTTCTTATCTTTTGCACAAAGCTGCTGTAAGACTGTACTATTGCTTGTTCATTGGGTGGGGTAGTGCCAAACCGTGCTTTGAACTGTGCATGATTGGGCTTGTTCACCAGCCAGGAGTCATTCTGGCAAAGGTCTATAACAATTACATCAGGCCTGTACCTCGCGAAATCCCACTTCTTATTCGGGTCATCCGGGTCGGTACGGTCATATAGTTCGGGCATTATTATTGGGAACCAGCTTACCATCATTCCTATCCCGCTTTTGGATATGCAGTGGTATGCTGCCCTGTAGTGTCTTGCGGTCAGCGATGCATAAGAGAGGTAGTTATTATAGTACTGGTCAGCTCCCGAGTCTCCCGTGGTATCTTCCAGGCTGTACCCGGAGGTTATGGAGTTGCCATAAAACTCTATCCTCTTTTTGGGTACTGGTGGTGGATTCAGCACTTTACTACCGGCGGGTAATTCAAAGCCATAAAACCATGTTTTGCCCATAGTGCCTTCGGTAAGTTTATAGATCTGTACGGTATGTTTGCCCTTGCTTAAGTTAGCTGCGAGTGTATAGGTTTGTTGCACACTGTCAGGCCTTAGTCTTTTGATTGCCTTGTTATCAATAATGATGTTGAAGTAGTTCCTGCTGTGCTCGTCCTTCATTACTGCTTTCAGTTCAGGGCCTTCAAAATTCAGTGTCACAGACGATCCAGACCAGTAAATGATAGTAGCATCCCTGTCGATATTAGTTCTACCCATATAGGTAACTCTCTTATCGCTACTGCCAATGGCCTCCTGTCCACTAGCATAAAATTGTGGGTTTACAAATGCGAACAGGGAAAATAAAACAAGTAATGCTGATTTGCTCATAGGGTTCGTTATACACCAAACTGTCTCAGATGGTGGTCAAGGTGTTTATAATTGAGGATATTCCATTCATCCGAACTCATCTTGCCAAAGAAGGGATGTACAACCCGGTGAAAAGACTGAGGCTCAGATTCTGTGAGCCGCTTTATCAGGCTCAGCAGTTTTTGCCGCTCCTGTTCAAATTCTCTTTTATCCTTTACGACATATGCAGGATCAGTAGGCAGCCCTTTTTTGAAATGCTGTGGCCCCAGGGCCGATTTCTTCGCAAATCCGCCAAACAGTTTGCCAATGAGGCCGTGGGTTCTTTTTACTTCGCCGAGTGTTACCTGCAGCCCCACAGAGCAATGGGCCATCATCTGGTTTACATCCATTGTGCCCCATATCCGCTGTGTTCCGGGAGTCAAGTTATTGATCCTTTCAATCAACTCCTTAGCAGTAGTTGTATCTTGTATTTGTTGCATTATTGTCTCGTTATTCCTTCAAATATACGACCAGTATCGGGCTCTTTGATACATACAGTAATATTTGTTAAAATGATGAAAAACACTGCGTTAGCACTATTTGTTTGTTCAATTATATATTAACTTTACGTGGTAATTTTATTAAAAACCCAATGGACAACTACAAACAGGACTTTTCTGATTACACAGTAATTGACAGTAATCCCATTACAGGTACCCGTACTGTTGCAAAGCATTTTATAGCAAACGTCTTTATGTGGATGTTTGTTGCTCTCGGTATCTCTGCTTTCTTTACAGTGCTTTACGGTACAAACCAATCACTTTTTGAGGAGTTATACATAACTACTGAACAGGGTCTTCTTCGCCCAAGCATCTGGGGCTGGATGGTCACTTTTGCACCACTTGCTTTTGTGATGCTTATGAGTTTTGGTATCAACAGGCTCTCTGCATCTACGCTTATGTTCGTGTTCATATTATATGCTGCGGTTACCGGTGTCAGCCTTAGTTATATCATTATGATATATACACCCGGCTCCGTTTTAGGTTGCTTTACCGCAGCGTCTGCAATGTTCGGCATAATGGCGGTTATGGGGTATACCACTGAAAAAGATCTTACCTCTTTCGGTTCGCTCCTTATGATGGGCCTCATGGGTATGATCGTAGCTATCGTTATCAACATATTCCTGCAAAGCGATAGATTGGGTTATATCATCAGTATAGCAGGCGTTGCCATATTCACAGGCCTTACCGCTTATGATGTTCAGGTATTGAAGCGTATTGGTGCTGGTATAGAGTACGAAGGCACCTCCGCTCACGATACAAAAAAGCTGGCCATCATGGGTGCGCTCAGGCTTTACCTCGATTTCATTAACCTGTTCCTTATGCTACTCAGGCTTTTCGGCAGCAGAAGAAACTAAAGCACATAATTACTAAGAGCCGCCCCATTCGGGCGGCTCGATTTTTTTATGAGCATTATATACATTTGATGTCATTCACTCATTCTCATTTTTCAGATATGCTTGATCTTAAAATAATAATAGCATCTACTAGAGCAGGTCGTAAAGGCCCTGCTGTAGCGCAGTGGTTTTACGATATTGCTGCTAAACACCCGGCATTCAATACAGAACTTATTGACCTGGCTAAGGTTAATCTACCTTTCCTCGATGAGCCTGCTCACCCGAGGCTAAAGCAATACCAGCATCAGCATACCAAAGACTGGAGTGCACTCATCGATTCTGCAGATGCATTTGTGGTAGTTACGGCAGAGTATAATTATAGTTTCCCTGCTCCGCTCAAGAATGCGCTCGATTTCGTTTACCAGGAATGGAATCACAAGCCAATGGGTTTTGTAAGCTATGGTGGCATGGCAGGCGGTACCCGTGCAGTGCAAATGCTCAAGCCGGTCATCAACGCCCTGAAAATGGTGCCTATGACAGATGGCGTTCATATACCTGCCTTAACAAAGCACATTGATGAGCAAGGCAAATTTAATGGAGATGAAGGTCTCGATAAATCTGCAAACTCAGTATTGGATGAGCTGAGTAAATGGGCCGTAGCGCTCAAAGCAATGAGGACCAAAGCATAGTTACTTTGCTATCTCAACTCCAGTAAAGCCACGTTTTCTATATGGTGCGTATGCGGGAACATGTCTACCGGTTGCAATTTGGTAATACGGTAGGCCGCATCTAGCAATTGCAGGTCGCGTGCCTGTGTAGCCGGGTTACAGCTTACATACACTACCTTCGGTGCACGCATCTTCAGTAATTGTTGTATCAGCTTTTCGGTCATCCCGGCCCTTGGCGGGTCGGTAATGATCACATCAGGTTTGCCATGCTCGGCAAAAAATGCGTCCGTACATATCTTCTCTACATCTCCTGCGTAGAACAGGCAGTTATCCAGTTCATTCAAGGCTGCATTTTCGTAGGCGTCCTTTATGGCATCCTCTACTACTTCTATACCTATTACCTTCTTAGCTTTCTCTGAGCAGAATATTCCGATACTTCCTGTACCGCAATACAGATCATAAAGCGTTTCTTCTCCGGTAAGTCCGGCAAAATCCCTTGTAACCCTGTATAGCGCCTCAGCCTGGTAAGTATTCGTCTGGAAGAATGATTTAGGGGATATCTTAAAACGGAAGTTCTCCAGGTGCTCTTCTATATGGCTTTTGCCAAAATAGCATACTACTTCCTGATCGTGTATCGTATCGTTTACCTTGGGGTTTATGGTATAGTTCAGAGAGGTTATGCCCGGCATCTGCTCCAGAATATGGTTCAGCAGTGCCTCGCGCTCCTCTTTTTCTTCATGGTGTATCACCAGGTTTATCAGTATTTCCCCGGTTGTAGTTATTCTTAGTATCACATTGCGCAGCCAGCCATATTGAGCCTTGAAGTCATAATAGGGCAGGGACCTTGCTTCGGTATACTCTCTAAGTACTTTCAGTAATGTGTTAGTGGGTTCACGTTGCAGGTAGCAGGTATGTATCTCCACTACTTTGTCAAAAAGGCCAGGTGCATGAAATCCTAATGCCGGTTGCTGCGTTATCTTCTCCTCTCTGTTAGTTATCTCTTCTATTGTCAGGTATCTGCTGGATGAGAACGTAAATTCAAGCTTGTTGCGATAAAACTGCTCATGCCTGCTACCTATTATAGGCTGTATCTCCGGCAGCGATACGTGCCCTATTCTTTCCAGTTGGTCTGCTACCTGCTGTTGTTTGTATTGCAACTGCATAGGGTAGGGTAGCATCTGCCACTTGCAGCCGCCGCATACACCAAAATGCTGGCAAAAGGGCTCCACCCGGTTTTCAGATGGTGTTACCAGCTTTAGCATTCTGCCTTGCGCCCAGCTTTTCTTGTCTTTGGTTATTGCTACATCTATTACATCTCCCGGTATTACATTGTCCACAAAAAGCACTTTGCCATCTTCAAGCCTGGCTATGCTTTTTCCTTCTGCGGCGTATGCCTCAATGGTAATGTTCTGTAACGGGGCTGCTTTCTTCTTTTTACGAGACAAAATAGATGTAGTTTTTCGAACTGCAAATCTAATGTTATCGACTATATTTAGTTCATAAAAGTTTATCTTATGCCATCGTTCTATATTAGCATCATAAATAAAAATGTTCTTACTTTGGTTCTTTATTGATGTTGCATGAACGCCGGACCCGTTTACGATAGGAAGTTTTTGATATTTGCTGCTTTTTTGCTTGCGGTTACCTTCATCGTATTCATACCATCCCTGTCCCTGGAATTTGTCGATTGGGATGATCCCGGTACCATACTTGAAAATCCACATTTAGTGCCTTTTGCTGATCAATGGAGTTGGGATGCAATAAAAAACATGTTTCTCTCTGATGCAAGCGGCAACTATAATCCACTCACCATTGTTTCTTTTGCTATCGAGAAATACTTCTTTGCGCCTGATCCCGCATCTGCGCCATTTATCTTTCATTTTGATAATCTATGGATGCACCTGGTATGTACACTTGCTGTATATATATTGTTCATAAAACTTGGTGCGGGTAAGGCAGCTTCTTTTGTCGGTGCATTGTTTTTTGGTATTCATCCAATGCGGGTTGAATCCGTTGCATGGGTTACTGAAAGAAAGGACGTGCTGTACGGTATGTTTTACATACTTGCTCTGGTCTGTTATGTTAACTATGCAAGGTCTGCTCAAAAAAAGACAGCATGGTATTTACTTGCATTAGTCTTATCCATATTCTCTTATTTTTCTAAGATACAGTCGGTTACATTGCCATTGTGCATGGTTGCTATTGATTTTTATCTTGGCCGCAACTGGAAATCGTTACGGATATTGATCTTAGAAAAGCTTCCCTGGTGGATACTATCTCTAGTAATAGGCATAGCCAATATCTACTTCCTGAGCAAGACCAAAGCAATTAGCTCGCTCGATATTCCTTCTCATTATAACTTTATCCAGAAGCTGGCAATTGGTGCATATTCATACCTCATTTACCTGGTTAAACTTATTTTCCCTTACAAGACCCTCGTATATTATGATTACCCGGCACAGTTGCCACTTCTTGCCTATGTAGCACTGATCCTGGTGCCTGTTGGCATTATATCGTTAATTGTTTGGGCACTTCGCAAGAAGTACAGCTACCTTGTTTTCGGTATACTATTCTTTACATTCAATGTAATGTTCATGTTGCAGGTCTTTTCTGTAGGTGCGGCATACCAGGCAGACAGATTTACTTACATAGCATACATAGGTTTATTGTTCATCATAGCTAAGTTGTGTCGGTCGGTTTATGATAAATTCAGACCATACACCAAGGGTTTGAATATTGGGCTCACGTCAATACTCCTGCTATTTTCATTCATGACATTCAGCAAAAATAAGGTCTGGCAAAATTCATTGACCCTATGGACCAATTATACCGAGGTTGAACCTGATAGCTATTTTGGTTATGACCAGTTGGGTATCTACTACGTTAAGCAGGCGTCTCTGGAAGATGTGGCCATGTACAATGCAAACATCGCAATGGGTTTGCAGAACTTTGAGATCGCAGACCAAAAGGATTCCATAAACCACAGGCCATCAGTAGTCGCTACCGCCCAGATTTTCGAAAACCTGGGCATTGCGTATGGCATACTTGGCAAACATGATAAAGCGGTCTATTATTTCACCCGGGAGATACAACTGGTGCCTAAAAGTAAAGATGCTTATTCGAACCGGGCTTACGAATACTTCAGGAATAAAGAACATGAGCCGGCAATTGCAGACTATAGCAAGTATCTTCAATTAGATTCTTCGGCGGATGGCATCTATTACTCCCGGGCTAATTGTTATTATGCCGTAAAAAAATATGATTTGTCGATCATTGATCTGAATAAAGCCATATCTATCAATCCCAGAGAGCTGCCCCAATATTATATTGCCAGAGCTATGGTGTTTATGGCATTAAACGACACTGTTTCTGCCCGAAAGGACGGGAACTTTGCAAGATCTCTTGGTGGAGATGTGCCCGCGCAACTGCTTAATTAGCATCATTTATGTTGCCCTATCCTCTAATTTTTAAAGAAATGTGAATTTTCATATTCGGTTAATATAATTTGATATGAAAATGATTTTATGATTTATTTTTGATTTCAAAACCAAACAGATAAAGTTTTACCTCTGTCTTTGAGCGTAACCAACTAATTTCCAAACTTATGAAGCGAATCACACTCATTGCTGTACTATTCCTTATGGGTATGGCCCAGTTATCATTTGCAGGCAAGGCATATCATATCCGTCTCAAACTGACGGATGCGAATGACTCAATGATCTATCTGTTGCATTATTATGGTAAAGGTCGTCCTACATTATTTAAGATGGATTCTGCCCGTATAGATAAAGCCGGGAATGCGGAATTTAACAGCGATGATCCGAAGTTTGTTGGAGGTATTTATGTGATGTTGTTATCTAAGAAATCGGCGGATTTCGAATTCCTGCTCAATAAGGGCGATGATATGACTATAACAGCCAATATCAGTAAGTTACCTGAAGGCATTAAATTTAAAAACTCGCCTGAAAATGAGCGTTTTGAAGAGTATATAACCTTCCTTAAGGACTATGCCGATAAGCAAAAGAAATTCCAGAAGGATCTCGAAAAGGCTAAATCATCTGCCGATACTGCTGCTGTACGCAAAGAGGCAACTGCTTATGCAAAAAAACTTACCGCTTACAGGCGCGATTATGTAAAGAAAAATCCGGGCACACTGTTAGCTGCTGTATTCGGCGCTATGGAAATACCTGAAGTACCAGAAGGTACCCACTATCTGGAAGATGGTGTTACTAAGGATTCCACCTTTGCATACAGGTATTACAAAGGTCATTATTGGGATGGCTTCAATTTTCAGGATGACCGACTTATATACACACCCATATATGATGCAAGGCTTGAGGAATATATGAGCAAGCTTGTAGTACCTGCCATTGACAGCATGGAGAAAGAGTGCGATATGCTGCTGGGTAAAGCTAAGGGTACCAAAGATGTGTTTCATTATACATTATGGTGGCTTACACGCTATGTAGAGAACA
>CAYZKL010000034.1:10777-19286 GCA_964478855.1 uncultured Flavipsychrobacter sp. | reverse complement strand
GCAAAATAATGGGTATGGATGAGGTGTTTGTATATCTTGTTGAGAGCTATTACATGAAGGGTGATGCATTTTGGCTTACTAATGAAGAGCTGGAGAAATATATAAAGCGTGCAAAAGATATTGCGCCGAATGTAATAGGAAACCTCTCCCCTGAGATATTGACCCCTAATGTTATTACTAAAAAGGAAGAGAGTATGCATGCGCTCAAGGCTAAGTATACACTCATTGTGTTCTATTCGCCTTCATGCGGCCATTGTCAGCACGAGATGCCTTCTCTGGATTCTTTATACAATGCAGTTTTAAAGGACAAAGGTGTAAAAGTATTTACAGTAGCTACTGAAGGTGAAGAAAAAGCCATTAAAGACTTTATAACAAAGAACAAACTGGAAGACTGGACTAATACCTGGAATCCGGACCACACCAGCGATTACCATAGTAAGTACGATGTGTACAGCACGCCTACAATTTATCTGGTAGATGAAAAAAAGATCATCAGGGGTAAAAGACTTGATCACTCTAATATTGGTGGACTTGTTGATATGTTGGAGAAAAAAGCTAAAGACAAAAAGCCGAAGAAATAGTTGCAAATTAGCGGCAAATTTTAACAAAAAGCTACTCGTTGAGTAGCTTTTTTATTTTGTGCATGTTGTGTATTTGGGCCTCCTTACGATACAGTATCTACTACAGGTTGATACAAAAACGGTTTAATCTGGTCTAAAGCTAATTATGCTCTTTTGAATAAATAAATATAAATCATACATTCTTGTTTTAATTAAATGATAACAAATACTTTATAAGGTTAAAATTAATCAATATGTAAAATTATATTATTTTAAAATAATTTCTTTATAAGTATGCGGGATTTGTATAATGTACAATAGCTTTTATGTTGTAAGTTGTAATTGCTGAATTTTATTTTCATGCGATTTTTTAACACTTACCTTATAAATAGTTATGAGAAACTTCTACTTACTTACTATCTTACTTCTATCCGCCTTAAATGGTTTTTCTGCAACCTGGTATTCAAGACCCGGTGGAGGTAATGCAGCTACATTATCTAATTGGTGGTCAAATCCGGGAGGTACCGGCAGTAATCCGACAATCATCAACCAGTTAATTACTCCGGGTGATATTTGGGTATTCCAAAGTGCAATGACATCAACTGCATCGTTAACAATTTCAGGTAGTGTGTCATTTGTAGCAGGTGGCTCTTTTACACCATCTGCCGGTAGTACCTTCAGTGTTGGAGCCAATTGGAGCAATACAGGTGGCACATTCAATGCTAATGGTGGTACAGTAGCTATGACATCGACTGCTACAGGTAGAACATTAAGCGGCACTATGACAGGAGCAACCAGATTCCATAATTTAACATTCAGCGGTAGTGGAGCATGGTCATTCGGATCTAATTCTGTTGATGTTAGTGGTAATCTGACTGTATCTAACGGTACATTGACATGGTCTACCGCTACAACGACTGTTACCGGTAGTGTTATTAAAACAGGAGGTACTATATCCGGTACCAGTGGAACTACTAATGTTAGTGGTAACTGGAGTAATACGAGCGGTAATGTTACATTCACCACCAATGTAGTGACTGTTACAGGTACCTGGACACATTCTTCAGGAACATATGTCACCGGAACCGGCACATTAACTATTGGTAGTAACTTTAGTAACTCAGCTACAATGACAAATACGTCCGGTACCATAAACGTTGGTGGTAACTGGAGCAATACTTCAACCTTTACTGCAGGTACAGGTACAGTGGTGATGAACTCTTCGGTTCCAGGCCGTACTATTTCAGGTACATTAACCGGAACGTCAGGCAGGTTCAATAACCTTACTTTTAATAATGCATCCGGAGGTTGGACATTTTCAACAAGTGCCGATGTCTTGCTTAATTTTACAATTACATCAGGCAATGTGACCGCCCCCTCAGCTACATTACAAGTAGGTGGTGACTGGGCCAATTCTGGAACCTTTAATCATAACAATGGTACTGTAGTAATGAACGCTACATCTACCGGTAGAACCCTAACCGGGTCTATGACAGGTGGCAACAGGTTCAACAATATAACATTTAATGGTAGTGGCGCCTGGTCCTTTGCAGGCAATGCTGCAGATGTTAACGGAAGTTTTACGACTACTTTGGGTACTGTTACATCACCAACTTCAACGCTTAACGTTAGTGGTAACTACAATCAAGGTGGAGGTACCTATACTTCAGGTGCGGGTGGACAGCTCAACATTACAGGCAACTTTGCAAAAACAAGCGGAACATTTACTGCGGGCACCAGTACGATCAGGGTTGCAGGGAACTGGAGTAATTCAAGCACGTTTACTGCAAATACAAGTACTGTGATCATGAATGCTACATCTACAGGGAGAACGATGTCAGGTACATTATCCGGCACCTCTGGTCGCTTTAATATTCTACAATTCAATGGTGTTGGTGGTGGATGGACTATATCAAGTACGTTACACACACTTAGCAATTTTACGATCACTAATGGAGCAGTGAATGCTAATGCAACAATACAGGTAGGAGGCAGTTGGAGTAACAGCGGTAGCTTTAATGCAAACAGCAATACCGTAACAATGAGTAGTACAAGTTCCGGTCTTACTTTGTCTGGTAGTATGACAGGTGCGAACAGGTTTTATAACCTGACATTCACAAGTAATGGCGCTTGGTCGTTTGGTGCTAATACTGCTGAGGTTGCCGGAAACTTTCAAATAAATAATGGTACGGTTACGGCTCCGTCTACAACATTGACTATTGGCCTTGATTATGTTAACAACAGAAATTTCAGGCACAACAATGGTACAGTGATAATGACCGGCAACTCAGGATATAATTATATCTATGGTAGTATGACAGGCTCTAATGCTTTCAATCATCTCACATTTAATGGTCTGGGAAGTATATTTGATTTTAATTACTATTATCCTGCAGATGTAATAGGGAACTTTACAATTACAAATGGTTACATAATTGCACCGAGTTCAGGCAATACCATACAGGTAAATGGTAACTGGACCAACAATGGTTCTTTTTATCACAATTATAGCGCTGTAATAATGGGTGGTGCAGGTGTTGGTAAAGTAATATCCGGGAATATGTCCGGTTCAGATGCATTTTATAACTTAAGGTTTAACGGAGCAGGTAGCTGGGTATTTGGCCCTGGTTATGTGGATGTCAATAATAACTTTGTGATTAACAATGGTACTGTTACGGCCCCCGGGTCTTCTTATATGCTTCAGGTAACTAATAACTGGACCAATAGGGGCACTTTTAATCATAATAACGGATATGTTCTTTTAAACGGTTTTTCAGAACAGGTGCTTACTGGCGTAACTGGATTTTATGATCTCGAATTGAATAACAGCAGCGGAGCATTACTTATAGATGACCAGTCTGTCGCTGGTACCCTTACTTTAAGCTCTGGTATTATTAACGTTGATACACTGAATTTTACTTTTAAAGCTACAGCATCGCCTGTAGCAGGCTCTTTCTCTACGTCTGCTATGCTCACACCAAGAGGGAAAGGTGAAGTAAGAAAAGAATTCAGTAGCAATGATTCCTATCTTTTCCCGATCGGAGATTCCATTTATTCTCCAATTACATTGAATTTTACAGGGGGTACTTATAACCCGGGTGGTTATGCAGGAGTGAAGGTTAAAAAAATAAAGCATCCCAATAATGCTAATGTTACTGATTACCTAAATCGTTACTGGAGTGTAAGTGTTTCAGGTATTAGCAGTCCGGTATATACTGCTGACGCTGCATATTTGCCTTTTGATGTTGTTGGTAATGAATCGAATATTTCCGCTGGAGCTTACCCATCCGCCAAACCTTGGTCTAAGTTTGGCGCTGTTAATGTTGGTACTCATGAACTTTCGTCCGGTTCTGTAACTTCTTTGAACACAGATTTTACCGGTATGACAAGTACAAACCCAAGTCTTACTATAACCAACGATACCACAATGTGCCTTGGTGATTCATTGATATTTAATACGTCAACTTTTTATGCAGATCCCTTACCACTGTTTACATGGGCACCGGCAACGTCACTAAGTTCAACGTTTGGATTCGCTACTATTTTTAAACCGACAGTTACAGGGACTTTCATTTATACAGTTACGCTCTCCGATGGTAACGGAATTACTGCAAATAGGTCCGTGCGTGTCGTAGTTAACCCATATCCTTCACCTATTTCCGGTATCACAAATGTTTGTACAGGTGAAACAACGACATTAGTATCAGCTCCTGCAACAGGTAAGTGGTATAGTGGAAATACTTTTCTGGCGAAAGTTGATTCTATGACCGGAGTTGTAGAAGGATTATTTACAGGTAACCCTGTAATAACCTATATGTTGCCTACCGGTTGCGCAGTTACGGCTACAACCACAGTACTTCCTTCTCCGCCTGGTAGTATAGGTTCTTCAAATGTCTGTTTAGGGGCATCTACTACTTTGACTAATTCTATTCCCGGTGGAGTTTGGAGTAGTACAAATACTTCGGTTGCTGATATGGGATCATCCGCAGGTGTTATAAATGGTCTTGCCGTAGGCTTTGCAAATATATTATATACAATCCCTAATGGTTGCAAAGCTGTAACGTTTATGGCAGTAACCGATTCTCCATTTGTGTATAATGTTACCGGTGGTGGTGGCTATTGTGGAGGTGGTACAGGTAGCCCGGTTGGTTTAAGCGGGTCTGATGTTGGTGTAACTTATCAATTATTCAATAATGGTGCACTAATAGGTAATATTCCGGGTACCGGCTCCCCACTTGATTTTGGTTTACATACAAGTATTGGAACATATACGGTTAAAGCAATAAATCCGGCAGGAGGTTGCAGTTCTGTTATGTCAGGGAATGCAGTTGTTTTTGTTAATACATTGCCTGTTGCATATCATCAGATAAATGATACAGGGTTTTGTGCTGATGCAAGCGGCGTTGATATTATCTTGTATGGTTCTGATCCAGGTATAACATATCAATTGAATTACAACGGCACTCCTGTAGGCTTACCATATGCAGGAGTAGGTATTGACATAAACATGGGTTTGTATAATGCCCCGGGTAGTTATGTAGTTATAGCTACAGATGGCTCTACAGGTTGTACTAATATTATGGACACTACAAATGTCAATCTATTACCGCAGCCGACAGGGTATGATGTAATCGGTGGTGGTCATTATTGCTCCGGTGGTATTGGTATGCATGTAGGTTTATCATTTAGTAATCCTGGTGTCAACTATCAGTTACAACTCAATGGTTCTGATATAGGCACCTTGATTCTTGGTAGTGGTACTCCTGTAGATTTTGGCCTTCAGACACTCGCCGGATCATATACAGTCATTGCTTATAATGCAATAACTACTTGTCGTGCTTCAATGAATGGAAATTCTGTTGTATTTGTTGATACACTACCTGCTATATATGATATCACAGGCACTTATAGTTATTGTTCCGGCGATTCAGGTGATCATATTAGCTTAAGTTCTTCTGATATTGATGTGAATTACCAGGTTTATCGGGGTCTTCTTCCGGTAGGTAGCCCTGTTGCTGGTACCGGCTCTATATTGGATTTGGGTTTACTGACTATTCCGGGTAATTATACTGCTATCGCAGTAAATGCATATGCCGGCTGTGCTTCTAATATGTCGGGTGTCGCTACTGTATCAGTTTCTCCATTGCCTATTGTCTATACTCTGTCTGCAGGTTCAGGTAGTTATTGTGCCGGTGATGCAGGTTTGAATCTTGTTCTTTCCGGTTCGCAGATTGGCGTTAGTTATCAGTTATATCATTTAGGTAGCCCCGATGGTCTTGCAAAAACGGGTACAGGTTCCGCTCTTGATTTTGGCTTGCATACGTTAACCGGTAATTATATTGTAGTTGCAACATTTACTGCAACTGGCTGCATGAGTACCAGCAATACTGTAACGATCTCGTTAAATACATTACCTACAGTTTATAATACTACTGGAGGCGGGGCATATTGCTCTGGTACAGCAGGAGTGCACATCGGTTTAAGTTTTTCTTCAGTTGGGGTTAATTATCAGTTATATCGTGGTGCTACACCTGTTGGAAGTATAATTCCGGGCTCAAATACCAGTATTGATTTTGGCGTATTTACTACTACTGGCACATATACCGTATATGCGACCAATGCCACATCAGGTTGTGCCATCAAAATGCTGGATAGTGCTGTTATTTCAGTAAGTCCTGCCCCGTTACCTTATATTCTTGCGGCTAGTGGCAGCAGCTATTGTGCCGGTAGTGCTGGAATACAGCTTTTATTGAGTGGTTCTGATATTAATATAGATTACCAATTATTATTGGGTGGGCTGCCATTTGGTGCCCCGTTACCGGGCTCAGGCACATCACTAGATTTCGGTTTTGTAACTATGCCGGGTATGTACTCAGTTATTGCCACTGATCCTGTTTCAGCATGTAGTACCACAATGTCTGGTTATGCGCCGGTAGTGGTAACTCCACTGCCTGCAGTGTATTCTGTTACAGGAGGGGGGGGCTATTGCAGCGGCGATTCAGGTATTCACATTAGCCTTACTGGCTCAGCTATCGGTATCAATTATCATTTGTATAATAACGGTACACCTACAGGTACTGTTGTTGCCGGTTCGGGTTCTTCACTGGATTTCGGTTTCCAATCTGCCGCAGGTTTGTACACAGCAGTTGCAATAAATCCACTTGCTACATGTGCTTCCGATATGTTTGGTAATGCCCTGGTATTTGTAAAACCTGCACCTACCGGTCATCCTGTTACTGGTGGTGGTAGTTATTGTGCCGGTGGGGTAGGGCATCACGTTGTAATCTCGGCTACCGAAGCCGGTGTTGATTATCAGTTACATCACAATGGCAGTCCAATAATGGCTTCTCAGGCCGGTGCCGGTCCTGCTATCGATTTTGGCATACAGTCACTTGCCGGTGTATATGATGTAATAGCTACAGATATCTCTTCGGGCTGCAGTAGCAATATGGGCTCTGCAACAATTACTGTAAATGCACTTCCCGATGTAGATACTGTTTATGGCGGTGGAAGCTATTGTCTCGGAGATACTATCGGGCACATATGGTTATTGGGTTCGCTTCAAGATGTAAATTATAGTTTATACAACAATGGGGTAGCAACAGGTACTGTTGTCTCCGGCAATGGTACTGTTCTTGATCTTGGTTTACACATGGCTTCAGGCAATTATACTATATTTGCTACATCAGCAACAACAGGTTGCTCCGCTGTAATGTATGATTCAGCGCATGTTTTAGCTCATCCTATTCCGGTTACATATAGTGTTACTGGTGGTGGTAGTTATTGCCCCGGTACCAGTGGCGTACATATAGGTCTTGCCCATTCCGATTGGGGCATTTCTTACCAGTTGTCTTATTCAGGATCTCCTGTTGGGGCACCTGTTTCAGGTGCCGGTATTCCACTTGATTTCGGTATTATAGGTGCAGCTGGAACTTATGATGTGGTCGCTACTAACACTGTAACTGGTTGCAAAAACAATATGACTGGTATGGCCACAGTATCTGTTGCATCGCCTGTCGCTCCATCAGTTAGTATAGCTACTGTTACAGGTGACGATACACTATGTGCTGGTGCCGTTGCTCATCTTGTGGCAACTTCCGTATATGGTGGCACAGCGCCATCTTACGAGTGGAGGGTGAATGGCTCATTGGTTGGTTCAGCCAGTACTTATTCTTATGTACCTGTAAACGGTGATCTGGTAACTGCAACTATGGTTAGCAATGCGGCTTGTGCTCTGCCTGTAGTTACAGTCAGCAATTCAGTTGTGCTTACTGTAAGGCCATTTGTTAGCCCTGCTGTTTCTATTTCAGCTACGCCGGGTAATGAAATTTGTACAGGCACGTCGGTTACATTAACTGCATCTTCTTCAGAAGGCGGCTCTGCTCCTATGTATTGGTGGGTGAAGAATAGCGTGGTTGTTGCTACGGGAACCACTTACTCCACTACACCAACTGATGGTGATATATACATCATGATGATGAAGAGTAATTATCCTTGTCGCACACGTGATACAGTATTCAGTAATAATATACCGTTTATAGTTGATGCGCCTGTCGCTCCTTCGGTAGCTATTGAGGCATACCCAGGTACCACTATCGCTCCCGGCGACAAGGTGGTACTCACAGCTAAAGCCATTAATGCGGGTCGCAATCCTGCTTATCATTGGTATGTAAATGGTGAGCCGGTTACAAACGCAGTTACTGAAGAATTTGAAAGCTACAATTTCGCTGATAATGATTCTGTCTCATGCATTGTTACCACAAGAGGTGCCTGTGCCACTGTTTATTCATTCAATTCACTGTTTATGCAGGTTAAGCCTCTTGGAGTTAAGCAATTGCTGGCTGCAGGTAGTGATATAAGGCTGGTGCCGAACCCTAACAAAGGATCATTCTCGGTAAAAGGGAAATTGGGGGCTTTAAATGATGCGGAACTTGATTACGAGGTAACCA
>CAYZKL010000034.1:2875-10767 GCA_964478855.1 uncultured Flavipsychrobacter sp. | reverse complement strand
GTTTATGCTCATAAAGCGAAAGTAAGTAATGGGATAATAGACCAGCAGATAGATCTTGGTGCCAATCTGTCAAACGGTATGTATATACTGAATGTACAGGCCGGAACCGAAAAGAGCACTTTCCACTTTGTGGTTTCAAAATAGTTAATAGCTTATATCAGCAATGGCAGGCAATTATTTGCCTGCCATTGTGTTTTGCTGTAATGTAGGTAATTGGTATAATCAGGTTATAAGACTACCTTCACTCCTGCTGATCCGTTCCGGCAATATCAATTTTCGCCATACTTTGGCTCACCTTTTTCTTGATTTGGTCTAGCTCGGCACGATTTTACAGGGTAGTATATACAACTTATAATGATCTTTCTTTTTCACTTAAAACAATATAAATGACAAGTAACCAGTCCCCAAACGGGAACCCCAAGCCGGTTTATGATAACCGTGGCAGACAACAGACCAGCGATAACCCCTCTGGAGCACCACTTAGGCCCGAAGAGATTGCTGCTGCAAATGCAGAATCAGAAAACGAAAATGATTCTGTATCAAAGAAAGAAACAAATACTGCAAAATAAAAAATGCCCTTAAGAGATTTTCTTAAGGGCATTTTCAATTTTTAATATCTCTTAATGCTCTGCAGTAGTAAATGCAGTTTTGATATATTGTTCAAAATAACGATCAGGAGAATAAGCATTCAATAAAGAAAAGTAGATCGTTGAGGGCACATTCATATATCGTTGTATCATGCCGTCTCTGAAGGAGATCTCAAGCAAGTGCTTATCAATATTGTAAGCAACCGATAATAATTGAGAAAATTTAAGGCTTATATGTTGCACGGCTACTTTATTTGTTGTGATCTCTATTTTGCTTCTGTAATCACTAGGTTATTACCTGCAAGCATAGTGTTAGTAAGTGATTTGATTGCCTGAATTCCTGCAGCATTGTCCGGTATTGTTACAAAAGCAAATGTCTTTGGCAGCATTGTAGCCAGGTCTCTGATAGCACGTATTGGTCCTACAGAAACGGCATCATATGCCGAGAATAACTGCTGAATGTCCTCGGTAGTTGTTTTATTGTTCAGGTTGCTGATATGAATTTGCATGAGGTCGCTTTTGATAATGAAATTGTATTGATTTACTTAGTTGCCTGACCTCATTACGGTTGTGCCAAGTAACGTGAGCATTACGGCTTGTTTTTCAATTTCATTATATTTTATTAATCTCAGGTCTACCAGTTCTGTGATAAGGGGACTTATAGATTCTGAATTCATATTCAGGTCTGCTATCAATGTGTTGATATATATGGGCGCTCTTGGCCTCATGCCTATGGCACTCAATTCTTTGATCTTTCTGTAAACGGTATTTACGGTCATGATGATTGTTTTATAATATATTCGGGATTATCGCGGAGATTTACCAGTAAATGGTTTTGCGATTCAATTAAAGGTAGCTGAATAAATACAATTAAAACTATTTAGTTCATTATCTCAGGATATTTAACAATTTCAATTTTAAAACCACTTGACTTGCCTAAACTACCCTGATTATCTCCCCGGTAAGTACCGCATATATTCTGGCTCCGCTTGCTTGCTCCATACTATATAATCCGGTTAGCACTCCAAACGCAGGTATTATCACTAACCTATCTGTGAGGTAGAAGCACGGCAATTTAATGCTTTGCCTGCCTGCACCGGATAATACTATTCCCGGATGTATATGCCCGGTAATATTTACTTGTCCTTTGGGTAGGGTTTTTACTTCCTCATGCGAGTAAGTGATCGTGCCATGCGTAATGCAATCAGTTATGTTGATGCAAATGTCATTGAACTTTCCATGATCAATAATGTCATGATTCCCTTTGATCAGGGTGAATTTTATTTCCGGAAATTGACTGATCAGGTTGCAGAAGTTATCCCAATCGTTGTTATAAGTACTGTGAAAAAGATCGCCCAGAAAATACACTTGCTCCGGCATCACTTTTTTGAAGAGTTTTTCCAGGTTGTCGTAATCATTCATTTGTGCCTTGGCTGGTATGGCTATTCCTTCTTTTCTGAAATGATTCACTTTTCCCAGGTGTATATCTGCTATAACCAGCAGGCGCTGCTCAGGTTGGTATAGCGCCTTTTCAGGTAATAGCGTAAAGGTTTGATCGCTTATCGTAATTGTCATTCGGTTATTTGATCGATTGTTCTATTAGTTTCTTTATTCTGTCTTCCAGCTTCTCATTGGTAAATTTTTCACGGAAACGTTCTGTAAGTATCGGGAAACAGAATGGACTGAAGCGCTCCGGTTGCTTTATGACCACATGTTGGGTTTCCATGCGGTGCAGTGCAGCCACCATTCTCGCTTCCTCCATCTGGAAGGTCATTACTTCGTCATATGCTTGTTGCAGCAAAAGATTGTTTTGTTCATGTTCCGAAAATACAGAGAAGAACAATTGAGATGAGGCCTGCATATGTCTTGTCTTCACTTGTTTGCCAGGGTAGCCGTTAAAAACCAGCCCTGCAATACTAACTATATCCCTGAATTTTCGTTTGGCCATTTCGGCAATATTGATACTGTGATAGATGTCGTTGGTAATATCGTGCGTATCAAACAGTACGTTGCCCAGCGCTTCCTCTATGGGTATTTCCTGGTCGCTCAGCAGTTCAAATCCATAATCGTTCATAGATATGGAGAAGGTCATTGGTTTTATTTGTGCTATACGGTAGGAGAATAGCATAGCCATTCCTTCATGTACATTGCGCCCCTCGAATGGATAGATGAAGAGGTGATAACCCTCCTTGCTTTTTATTTTTTCTATAAGCAACTCTCCAGTATGCGGAAGGTGCGATCTTCGTTTTTGTTCTTCAAACAGCGTGGCAAGAGAAGTTATTTCTATATCTTTCTTTTCCTGCTGGTCATGGTCGTCTATTTTTAACCTTATTATTTTTGTTAGCTGGGATGATAGTGGCATCCGCCCGCCCTGCCAGGATGGGAAGCTTCCTTTGTTGCTTACACTTTTTCGCACAAAGGCATTCATATCCTTCACGCGTATCAACTCCAGGTTCTTACCGGCAAACCAAAACGGATCACCCGGTTTTAGTCGTGATATGAACGATTCTTCTATCGTACCTAATCTAGCACCACCCAGGTATTTTACCTGCATCATGCTGTCACTCACTATTGTACCTATACTTAACCTGTGGCGCATAGCTATACGTCTGCTGGTTACTTTATATACGCCATCTTCAATTACCACTTTATGAAACTCATCATAAGCATCCAGCATTTTACCTCCCTCAGTTATGAACGCCAGGCACCAATCAAATTCTTCCCTGTTGATCGAGGCAAAACAATGTGTTTTTATCACTTCTTCAAATACTTCGCTTGCTTTGAATCCGTCAGATACTGCCAGGGTCACCAGGTATTGTATCAGTACATCGAACGAACGGATGTAGGGAATACGTTGCTCTATTACCTTATTGGCTACTGCATAGCGCAGGGCTGCACCCTCCACTATTTCAAGAGAATGTGTAGGCAGAAAGTAAATTTTGCTGGTAGCCCCCGGTTGGTGCCCGCTACGCCCTGCCCGTTGCATAAAGCGGGCAACTCCTTTAGGTGATCCGGCTTGTATAACTGTATCTACCGGCCTGAAATCTACTCCAAGGTCCAGGCTGCTGGTGCACACTACTACTTTCAGTATGCCATCATGCAAAGCATTTTCTACCCATTGCCTTGTTGCCTCACTAAGCGATCCGTGATGCAGCGCCATAGCACCTGCCAGCGATGGATCTTTTTCCAGCAAAGCATGATACCATATTTCGCATTGCGAGCGCGTATTGGTGAAGAGCAGGGTAGAGGTGTTGTTGTGAATTATCGGTAGCACCTGGTCTATGAGTTTTATGCCCAGATGGCCGCCCCAGGGGTATTTTTCTACTACCTCCGGTATTATTGTTTCTATTTCTGTTTTTTTCTCCAGGTTTGTCCTGATCATTGTTTGTTTACCTCCATAAGTGCCCAGCAATACATCTTTAGCTTCTTCAAGATTGCCTATGGTGGCAGATATGCCCCATATCTTCAGGTTGGGGTTTATGGCTTTTAGGCGTGATAGTGCCAGTTCTACCTGGACACCCCTTTTCGATCCAATCAGTTCATGCCACTCATCAATAACAATGAATTCAAGGTTTTTGAACGTTTCGTTATACCCCTTTTGTGCCATCAACAAGTGCACACTTTCAGGAGTTGTGATCAATGCCTGTGGCATTGCTTTTTTCTGTTTGGCTCTTTCTTTAGTATCTGTATCCCCGGTTCGTAGTCCTATTGTGTAATCCAGTTGCAACTCCTGGCTTACCCGTTCGGTAGCCATGTGTATCTCTTTTGACAGCGCACGGAGCGGAGTTATCCATAGGCAGTGAAGTCCGTAGTGTTTCTTCTTTTTTACAAAATAGTTTTGAAGTACACCAAACCAGACAGCATATGTTTTACCAAATCCGGTTGGAGCATTGAGCAGGCCTGAGTTACCTGCGGCTATAGCGTTCCATGTCTTTAACTGGAAATCGTACGGCTCCCAGTTCTGTCCATCAAACCACTCTGCCGCTATATTGTTTCGCTTTACCAACCCTACTAATTTAGGAAATCTGGCAATACTAAAGTTCATCGCCATAAAAAAGATCACCATGATTGCTCATGGTGATCTTTATAATATTTGTTTTTACTTTATGCTTTACTCAGGTATTTGCTGGATATCCATCCTTCTAGGTCATTAATACCCTCTACTGTTTGCATCACTTCTACAAAACTCCAGTTGCCATCTCTTTTCAATACCTGCACTTTTACATTTTTCGGTACAGGTGCCTTTGTTATGGTTCCAAATTCAGTACCTGCTCCAGACCTGATATTGACCTCAGTAGTAGTGAGGTACAGGTCTATGTTAAGGTCTTTCCTGCCCATAGCCTTTGCGCGTACACTTGCCAGAGGGAATGCAGGACCCGGATCTGATTTTCTGATCGGTGAGATATCCTCATGACCCAGTATATCTTTTAGTCCGTAAGTCTTAACCAGCAATGTTGATATTTTGATGCATGCCTCTATCTGCTCCGGCGTATAGTCGTGCCAGTTATCCGGTTGTGTGTCATTTTTATGTTTTGCGTTTACCACGTCATCCTCTGGTACTACCTTACGGTCCGTAGGGCATATCCACGATGACCCGCTTTTCTGCAGCCTGCCACCGTTTACGATCTCTATACCTATTGAGTGTTGGTTCATGCCATTAATTCCATTCCACTGGCTAACGCCGGCATGCCATGTTACTATATTGAATGGTGCAAACTGGGTTACTTTACCGTCTTTGTCTATCAGCAGGTGTGCAGATGCTTTTGCATCCTTATTCATAAACCAGTTGATGGACGACTGCGCAGTTGTGGCTGCGGTATAGTGCATGATCAGATATTGCGGTATGTATTTACCCGCTTTGTTAGGAGTGTTATTGAACGTAACTTGTTTCCCATTATCGTCATAAAGTAAATGATCTTTGATAGTCATAATTTGTTTTTAAGTTTTGAAGATAATATTTTACCGATAGTTTATAATAATTTGTAAAAAATATTTATGGCTTTTATCATAAATGAGCCACCTTACTTAAATTTGATGCAACTGCTATAATGCAACAGAAGAGCAAAATAAAGGATCATCAGCCTGTTAATTCTGGCTCTGCTATGTTTGGTAAGTGGGGAATATATCTATTGCTCGGGGGTGTAGTTTTGATCACTTACGTTTCCTTTTCCCCTGCTATTCGCAATTCTTTCATTAACTGGGACGACAATGCTTACGTGTTTGAAAACAAGGATATAGTCAAGCCGCTGCCTGAAGCTATAGTCTGGTTTTTTGGTCCACACTACTACATTGGCAACTATGTACCGCTTACTATGATAGTGTATGCTATTGAGTACAGTATGGCAGGTATGGATGCGGAAACCTTTCATACAGTGAATCTGCTGATTCATTTATTGAATGTGATACTGGTATTTTGGTTTACGTGGTTACTGAGTGGTAAGAAGCCATTGGTAGCGGCCTTCGTCTCACTTTTCTTTGGTATTCACCCTGTTCATGTAGAGTCTGTAGCGTGGGTTGCTGAGTTGAAAGACGTACTCTATACCTTCTTTTTCGTTGCAGGATTAATAGCGTACTATCAATACTTGCAGGTCATCGGTAGGTCAGGCGACCGTGTAAAAATCAAATATGGGTGGTTTATCCTGGCATTTGTGTTATTTGTATTGTCCACATTATCTAAACCCGCAGCGGTTACTTTCCCTGTTGTACTGCTCCTGCTCGATTTTTATACTCAGCGTCAATTCAGCAAACGCCTGCTTATCGAAAAATTGCCCTTCTTTATAGTGGCGGTTACTATAGGCATCATTACCATAAATGCCCAGCATGCCGACAACCTTATGCATGATTATTACACCCTTTCTCAACGACTTTTTTGTGCATCTTATGCCTTTATCAATTATTTTATAAAATTGCTACTACCCATAAACCTTTCTATTTTCTATCCTTATCCGCCATTGGTTGATGGTCATTTGCCCTACTACTACTATCTGGCTCCGGTTATTGTTATCGCTATGTTTTATGGTGTTTACAGGACATTGAAGTTCAACCGTTTTATCGCTTTCGGTTTCCTTTTTTTCGTGGTCAATATGATTCTTGTATTGCAGGTCATTTCTGAGGGAGATGCTATAATGGCCGATCACTATACTTATGTTTCTTACATAGGCCTGTTCTTTAGCATTGGTATGTTTCTAGATTGGTTATACAGGTCATTAAAAGAAAAGTTAACTGCATTTGGACAGATGATTGTTTCTGTAGGATTTCTTCTTGCTGTGACGTGTTCCTATTTGACTTATGCGCGTACACAGATATGGGAAAACGATGAAACGATTGCGGTAGATCTGCTCGAAAAATTCCCTGACGATCGTCTTGCACTGAATAATATGGGGTTCATTGTTTTAATGCAGGGTGATTATGAGAGAGCCGTAAAGTTGTTCACAAAAGCTGTTCATGCCCGCCCCGACTATATTATGGCTTATATCAATCTTGCCAATGCCTACATTGCCTTGAAAGATTATGACGATGCCATGCGTGCTGTAAACAAGGCCCTTACTTATGAGCCAGCAAATCATCACTTGCTGAATAAGAAAGGGAAAATTCTATTCTTGCAGCAGCAATATTCAGAAGCTGTGAAATATTATCAACAAGCTATGTCGCTCAAAAAGGAAGATCCTGATGCTTACATATACATGTCCGAGTACTATTTTTCACAAAAAGATTACGATAAACAACTTGCTATGCTCAATGCAGGATTGTCTTATAATCCTGACAACTATATACTATTGAATAATAAGGGTTATTGTCTTATGGGTATGGGGAGCTATAAGGAAGCTGTAGTATATTTTAAAGAGTGCCTGCGTGTAAAACCTGGCTACGAGGTTGCTGAGGCAAACCTATCAAACTGCTTACAGGCTATGAACAATTCTTCATCTTCTAAGCATTAAATCGTATTTTTAAGTACTGCTTTGATTTTAAAACTTTTCTGATGACTGATCGGGAATATATTAGCCAACTCAGGGTACCAACAACAGCTGATCCGCTCAGAGTAATGATGAGTGCTTGTCTTACAGGGGTTACTTGTGGTTGGGATGGTACGGCAAATGGAGAATATCCATCTGCATTACAATTACTCAGGTATGATACAGTTCGCATAACTACATTCTGTCCCGAAGAATTTTCATTTGGCTCGCCTCGAGACATGTGTGATATTCATGGTGGGACCGGTATGGATGTATTGGATGGCCGAGCCCGTGTACTCACAGAAAGTGGTGTAGATTGGACTGCTGGTATGATAGCAGCCGCAGAAAATAT
>CAYZKL010000034.1:0-2845 GCA_964478855.1 uncultured Flavipsychrobacter sp. | reverse complement strand
AAACTGGCAGAGCAAAATAATATAGAGTTGGCGGTTTTGATGGATATAAGTGCAGCCTGTGGTAGCCAGGTAATATATGACGGGAACCGTTTTGCTCCCGATAAAAAATATAAGATCGGCGCGGGTGTATGCGCTGCTCTGCTAATGCGGAGAGGCTTTAAGGTAATATCTCAGCGCGACTTTGCATCGCTGGAATTACTTTATGCAAAACTGGATGCGGGACATAATATCAATTATGCAGCAAAAGACCACCACGAAATTGAATGGTATAAGACCTACTTCAATTTTGAAAAATGAAGAGCTAAGAACTAAAAACATATAGCAGGGGCTTCATTGATAAAGGCGTAGAGGCTACAACACAATATTGTTAACCGGTACTATCGCCGGCGGAAGGTCTGTTTCTCCCAGCATTTCGCGCAGGTCTATTTCTATAGTGCGGCTCATTTGCGATATAGGCACATCATTGGCGCTGCCTTCAAACGGGTTTTCCGTGCTTTCTCCTACTTGTTCCAATGAAGTATAGACCCACGATATAAGCACGCTGAATGGTATAACTAACCATACCATATTCCCTTGCATTACCCCGGTCATATTATCATTAAGCTTGTCAAATTCCTTGAGCATACCAAATGGCAGCAGGAAACAGAAAAGCTTGATAAAAAACGCATTGATAGTGGCAAATTGTCGCGGATACGGGAAGTTCTTTATCCGCTCACTCTTACCCTGGTGATCATAAAATTCCTTTATCATCCGCTCCATTTCTACAAATTCATAGTTGCTCAGTTGCTTATTTGCATGCAGTTCTTTTAGCGTTTTAGACTGCAGGCTCATTAACTGTACAGCCCTGTTTTTGGTGGTTAGTATATATTGCTTTTCTTCAATGCTGATATACTTTGCCAGTTCGGTTTCTAAAGATGTTTCACGTTCGGGTATGCTATAAAATCGTTTATATTCCCGGTTGTACGACTTACCTGTAGTTTCCCAGGCCCTGCTGTCGCGCATCTGGTATCGCAGCGCGGTAAGCCATGCAAAGTGACGATATATCAGTTCTTTCGATTTCTCTTTGTCATTCAAAAAGTCCCTGCTCATAATGCCCCATGCTCTGCTGCTGTTCAATATAGCTCCCCATATCTGGCGAGCCTCCCATGTTCGGCTATAGGTCTGTGTGTTCTTAAAGCCCACTATAAAAGCCGTAGCCGTACCCAATAGCGCTACGACCGTCCAGGGAATGGCAAGCCACTTTAGTCCCAATAATTCATACAGCAAGGTTGGTAAGGCTCCTATTACTATTAGCCAGTAAATATTTCTTCTTGTCCATAGAAGAAACTCTTTGAATTTATATGAATTACCTGCGTGCATAGTCGCTGATTGTATCAACAAAAATCCAACATTTGTTCAAAAAAAATAAAAATTGTATTTTTATTTTCAAACATCTTTTTGTTATATGAAATTGGTATTCATATCTCTACTTCTTGTGTTTATTTCGCATATAAGCCTTTACGCTCAGGATGGTTATTTTCACCCTGAAGCAAAAGGTGGTAAATGGGGAGTGCAAACAGGTTATTACAAAATAGATCGTAAGGGTAATATGGATCATATTACCGAATGGACACATAAACCAAAATTTGACCTCGTGCTTTATGATACACTTCGCTGTATATCCACAGGCAATGGCTGCGAAGGCTTCTTTTCTTTTAAGAAGGGTAAAATGGGCTATCTCTGGAAGAATGGAAATACACTCGATAATGAATATGAGGCATTGGACATTTCTCATCACATAGGTCGCAAAGATGGCAAATGGGGGGGCTTTGATGAAGAACAGAATATTCTGCCTTTTGAATATGACTCATTGATTTCCTGCACCTATAGCCGTCCTGATCAAAACGGTGATACACTCTTGATAAAGTTTGCGGCTAAGAAGAATAGCAAATGGAAATTAATAGCCGTTCGTTCTTGGACAAAATGGGCAAAGACAGAGTTGTATGACCTGGTGCCGGAGGAATTTGATGATTACATAAAAAACTATGTCGTAAAAAAAGATGGCAAATGGTATTTTCTTAAGCTCGTAAATCATATGCCTCCTGTATATTCATCGCCATATGATGCTATTAAATTCGTAACCGGATATTGGACGGTGCAGAAAGACGGTAAATGGGCCCCGTTGGAGTGGGACAAAACTACACCTACGAAAGAGTATGAGTGGGATGATATAGACCGTTGCCCTTCGTCTTCCAGATATATGGTTATTAAAAAGGATGGCCTCTATGGTTTAATGAAGGCAAAAAGTGGCTTCGCGGTTATAGTTCCTCCACAGGCCAGTTCCATTTCCGTGGAAAGCGATAAAGAGGATGCCCGGATAATTGCTGTGATAAACGGTGTAACCACGTCTTTCGATTGGACGTGTAAAATGCTTAGCAGTAACGGAGATATGTCAGTAGCAAACGTTGTAGTAAAAGGGCCTTTTAAAATAAGTTACCATCAGGATGGAAAGGCAACTGTAACAGATAATACAAGTGGCAAAGACCTATTGCCAAAAGACTATTGGGATATAGATTATGTGAATGATACCGTAGAAGGCCACATCCTTAAATTGAGGAAACTAGGCTATAAGGGAGCGCAATATGGCAAGTTTGGCCGTTATCAGTATAGTACCAAAACCCTTATAGAACCGGTATATGATATTGAATTTACTGACTTTGGTCCAGGGCACTTCCGTAATTCTAAAGGTGGGGGTGTTTTTTCTGAAATATTATTCTGGTCAAAGAAGGATTACCACCAGCTTAAATTCCCTTTCCGGCCCACGATAGCTACTTCCTGGCAGGGCTTGTTGATAAGGGACGATGCA
>CAYZKL010000033.1:33763-36342 GCA_964478855.1 uncultured Flavipsychrobacter sp. | reverse complement strand
AAAAAATTGATTGTTTTTTTACTGTCTTACTTGTTCTTGTTTACTTACAGGTTTCGGTCACTTATATCGGACAGTTCGCCAACCTCACCTATTTCACCAACCTCGCCGACTTCCCCGACTTCACCCATGTCATCATAGCTGCCGACTTCGCCCATTTCATCATAATAGCCTTCCATATCACCCATGCCTATGCCTGTCATCTGCATGTGGGCTATACCGCTATTCTCAATCTGCCGTTCGATGTGGTCAAGTGCTGCCAGCTCATTGTGCAACTCATTGTACGCGCCGTTCATATCGTTGGCATGGTTGAAGAATTGCAACTCTCCCATACCGTTGGTTGTCTCCGCTGCCTTGTTTTTGTTAAGGAACGGAACCTTGTCTAGGTATAGCTTCTCTTTCAGGTTTTGGCTGTAAGCGGTCACACGCTCTTTTACTGCATCCATGCTCAGGCCGTCAACGCCCGATACCGATTTGTTCTGAAAGCCATTGGCTGCCATAAGACCTACCCCGAAAAGTGAAGCAAGACGATGACCTGTGTAATGCCCCATACCCGTTACCCCTAACCCAACGAGAAAGGAGGGTTTGCCGATTGCTGCGCCGACCAGCCCACCGCCTACTACGCCTACCACAACATCCTTTACGGTTTCTATTGCGGTATTTTTGGGGTCGCCCTTTGTTTCCAGCGCTGTGCCGATGCTATCCAGAAAGCTGGCGTTATGCGCTTTCTTGGCATAGCGGTTTCCTGATTTTGCTTTTCCACTCTTTGCTTTTGCCATATTTATTGATTTGTTTACTCCTTTTTAAACCGTTAATGCAGACAGCTTGCCCTTTTTTCTGCTGTGTGTTTTCCCTTTGGTATGCCCGTGATGTTTAGCCTTCGGCTTTGTTTTGGGCTTCGCCCTGCGATGATTTTTCTTAGCAGGTTTACGGGGGATGCCATGCATGGGTTTGTGGTGTTGCGTTGATGGAGACGGTGTAGGTGGCTTCATGGCTTTTGCTATCAGCGCACCGATTGTTATGACACCTACTCCTATGCCAACCGGCATGATCCATTTTTTGTTCTTTTCAAAAAAGCCCTCTTTTGGTTCGTCGCCACCGCCTCCAGCATCATCTCCGCCGCCGCTGCTCTTTTTGGCAGGAAGTTTGCTTGGTGCTTCCGCTCCGCCGGGATCATCACCCCCGCCGCCCGTTGTCGCAACCTCGGTGCTTGTGCCACCGCCACCACAGCCGGAACTGCCGCCACCACAACTGGAACTCCCACCGCCACCGCCGGAACTGCCGCCGCCCGTACTACTAACACCCTCATCGCCGCCGCTACTGCTACTTCCTCCGCCGCCGCCACCGGAACTGCCACCGCCGCTTTTTTGCGAAGGGCTACCACCACCGCTGCCGGAACCATCATCGCTGCCTCCACCTCCACCGCTTTCTGATGAAGAACCGCCGGGTGAACTGTCGGTGATGCTTGCTGCCGCTTTTGCATCCTCATCGCTCTTGCCGCTTTCGGGTATTTCCTTTTCGGCTTCCTTGTTGGTTTCTTCGTTGAAGTCTTCCGCCCCCTTACCCTTGCCCCCGAATATGTCGCCTATCTTCTTCAGTGTTCCCGCTATGGCGGCGATAACACCGGATGCTGCTGCTATTGTAGCTGCGGTAATAGGTTCGCCTAATTCTCCAAGCTCACCTACGGGGTTTTCGGATTGGAACATTTCGTTACCGATAACCGATCTAAGCGGCATGTGCTTGTGCAACCTGTTCACCGGGTGATGTGCGTGCATCGGGTTGATATGGCGCATTCCGGGTTTAGCCGACATTTGGCGGTGAAACCGTCCTGTCCTGTGGTCATAGAGTGCGCCGAAGCCGTCCAGTCCATGCACCTCATGGTTCTTGTTACCCTTTCCGTTCAGGATAGCTTTTTTCATGTTCTCCGGCTTGCCGCCAGCACCGTAAAAGATTTTCTCCAGCTTTTTACGTGCGTCCACCAGCTTCTGCCATTTCCCCATGTCCATTTTCTTTGCCCTTGCCTGCTCCGGCGTGATGTAGCTCCAGCGTAATCGCTTGCCTACGTTACCTATGTTCAGCTTCATGGATGCAAGCACACCGTTTCGCAGGGCGACCGTTGCAGGGTTGAACTTGTTTACCACGTTCAGCACCTTTTTGAGGTTGACTTTTTTAACAGCTTTCTTCACGCCCTGGCCTGCCTTCTTTATGCCTTGCCCTATTTTTTTGAAGATGCCGCCGCCTTTCTTCTTTTTCTTACCGCCGCCACCGGAGCCGCCGCTCTTTGCTTTCTTTTTGAACAGCTTGCCGAGTTCTTCCATCCCACCCGTGCCGTCCATATAGCCATCGCTATATCCGTCTAAACCGTTTAAATACTGTAGATCCATCCTGTAGTCTTTTTTCTCGCTAAATGGTACTTCGTAATCGAATTTGTCTGTTACGCAGTCAATTACAACCTGCCTGTTTTGTAATTCCGCAATCGGGTAGATGTGCTGGAAATAGTCCCTGTGATACTTCGTGATACGCAGCTTATGCCTTATTCCTAAGTTGGTCAGTATGCTGCTGATAAAAGTTGTATAGCAATC
>CAYZKL010000033.1:25778-33753 GCA_964478855.1 uncultured Flavipsychrobacter sp. | reverse complement strand
GTCGAGCGTTTTGTTTACCACTTTTGGTATGAATGCTACCGTATCGCCTACACCTGCATTCTTCATTACAGTATTTGTGTCCACATTGGCTTTCGGAAACAAATGGTCATATTGCGCCCCGCTTTTAATCATCCGCTGTTTTCGTGCTTCCATTCTTCTCGTGCTTTAGTGTCAAATCCTGTTTGTGTTCGTAGGGCAACTGTGTCCAGCCCAAATCAACCGTTGTTATTACACCTATCGTAAAAACAATTCCTTTTTTGTTCAGTAGTTCCTTCACCACGTCATACATAACCGAGAAGAAACTGAGGACGGGTATTTTTACCATCATGTCCTGTATCAGCACTTGTCCGTATGCTGGTATCTTGATGTCCTTGTTTACGGACTGTGAACTACCGACAAGCGTTCCTTTATGGCTGATCTCTATAAAGGGGTACTTGATTTTGAAACTTGCCCCGGTTGGGTTCTTTAGCAGCGCATCAACTTTTATGGTCAGTCCATCGAGGCTTAATTGGTAAATGTTTGCGTTGGGTATTACCTGCAACTGCACTTGCGCCCGCCTGATCCTGTTGAAGTATGCTATCGCCGCTATTGCTCCCGCACCGATTACCGTTCCTGCGATAATTTTTGTTAAGCTCATTGTCCTTTGCTTTTTCTTCTCCTGTCCAAATAGTCCGCTGTTAGTTTATATCCTAACCATACTGCGCCGCCTAAGAAGGCTTTGAGACCGTAGTCCACTAAACCGTTCACATCTACGTTGGCAAGTAGTAGTGTTCCGGTAAGCAGTACGTTGCTGAAATGTGTAGTCGCATTTGCTGTGTCTTTCATTTTCTCCCTTGTTTTGTAATGCAAAGTTCCGACGGCTCAAAAGGGTCACTTTTACGATTTTGATAGTTTGTTTACGATTTTGAAAAACACTAAACGATTTTGCAAGTAGTTTTTCGATTTTTCAGGCGATTTTGCCAAGAGTTTTGCCCGGAAACCCCAGCTTTTGGGTGATTACCTCTATCTGTCGCACGTTAAAAAAATGTCCTTTCCGTTCGCCTATTTCATTCCAGAATGGCTTGAGCCATTTCAGAAAAGTCGGCTTACTTACCTCGTACATCTCGCACAACTCGGCACAGGTATATCCCCTTAGCTCAAAGCTGTATTCCTCCTCCTGTTGCGGCTGCTTGTTCATTATCGTGAATAGTTGAAGTGAACAATAGTGTTGTAGAATTGCTGGAGAAGTTTTGTGGCGTTCAGCCTCATTAGTTTCTTCCGGCAGTCATGGAAGGTTTTGGATGACGGCCTCTGGCAATATTTATAATAGTGGTTAGCCATTACAGATATATGCTTCAGGTAGCCGGGCAGCTCCAGCCGCTTGCTGTGTACCTGGTCGAGCCACACTTTAGTGTCGGCAAACCCTTTCTCGTATTGCTTGTTAAACCATACGGTCGGGTTGGGAATATAGCCGTCCGGCTGCGATAGGGTGATTTTGTGCGCAAGGATGATGCGTTCACAAAAATTGGTGAATGCCCGCCTTACATCATACGCATCCGTGAAATAGGCAAGAATGAAACACTTGGCACGTTCTGTTTCCTCGAAATGGAACTTCTGGTCGGGCCATAAAATCGTGTGCGCAAAAATCCACGCTGAATCCCGTAAATGGATATTGTCCGTCTTTGGCTCTCTTGCACCATGCTCCTCCATTGGTGCTGTCTGATTGTTCTCTGTCTGCATAATTTTTCCTTTTTTTATGCAAAGCTCAGACGGCCACAGAGGGCACTTTCACGATTTTAAACGTTGTTAGACGTTTCTAAAGAAGATTAAACAACATTGAAAGTTTTTGAACGTTTGTGTACGAAAAAACACGAAACGACACTTTTCTAAACGTTTTTGCACTTTTTTGAACGTTTCTGCATGTTTTTGAACATTTCAGCACGTTCCTTATATTGGAGAATGGAGTTTGTTACTGAGATTAACACTTCTCAAGGAATCGTAGAATGTAGGTTGAGCCGTGTAGATTGGTATGGCGCAGAGGTGGTATATGCAGATTTATGGCGCGGCTCGGTGTTCCTCGACAGCGTTTACACTGACTTTCGGGCTGGAGTACACTTACAGTGGGATGGGCGGCGTTACACAATCATCCGTAGCCAACGCAGCCCCAAAGAATATATGAATGATTACTGGTTAGAACTGGAGAATTTGATTTCAAATATAATTGTTGTGAATGAATGACCAGTTGAAATGATTTGTCAGATGTTCACGAGCGATACACAAACCAATTACCGTACTTTGAAAGCCATTCGGAGATATTTGCTTTCCGATTGGAAAATATTTGCTTTCCATCTGAAAATATTTACCTTACCACAGTAACGGTTGAAAAACTGGGTTTTTATTAATCAAAGGCAATAGATTTTATTTACTATGGATCCAAATGTTAGACGTTTTCAGGAATCAATAACCCAAGAACTTGTCGTAACTAAAGATAGAGTGAGGGATTTAATCGGTGCAGCAAATTGGGGAGAAGAAGGACGATACAAAGAGGCGATTTTAATCAAAACAATTTCACAATTCCTACCATCCAATCTTAAAATTGGAACGGGATTTATCTTAGGAAATGACGATCATCAATTCGGACAGGAAGGCAGAATGTCAAGCCAGCTTGATATTATTGTCTATGATGATAAAACGCCTTTTATTTTCAAGGAAGGAGATTTTGTCATATTGACTGAGTCATCCGTTCGGGCTGTTATTGAGGTGAAGGCAAAACTAACTAACTATAGTGCTGACAATGAAAATTCGCTAAATAAGATAGTTGACAAACTAAATCGCCTGAGAACTTTTCCAACATTTATTAATAATGGGCAAAATCGAAAAAAATTTGTTGGGATTTTTTCATTCGATCATACTGAGAGTTTTACGGCTGACCGTATTGAAGAAGCCTTGCGAACTTCAGATGGTCTCGTAAATCATATTTGCTTAGGGCCGACGAAATTCATAAGATTTTGGGAAAACACAGTGAATTTAGACCCGCCAGTTGTGGGATATAGGGGACGATGCTATATTAAGTACAATTTGCCGAATTTATCTTTCTCATATTTTATTTCTAATCTTCTTCACATAGTTGCCGATGAAGACCCTGTTGAAAGATATTGGTTTTCCTTTCCGGTAGAAGGTACTAAAGAACGTTATAGGCAAGAGCCAATTATTCGTCTTAATAATTAAATAATTCACGACAACTATGCAATAGACTTTAACTCTTTTAACCTTTTTTGAAGTTCTACGTTTAACTCAACTTTCTTATTAAACTGACGGGAGGTTTTTATTGCAGCCTGCAAAGAGGCGATGGTAGTTTGTAGTTCCTTGGTCTTTCGCTCTTTTGCAATCAACTCAGTTAAAGTTAGTTTCTCGGAAACACGACCAGAAATTTGTTTGCAAAAGTCAATCCAAATAAAATCCAAGCTTCTCTGCAAATTCAGTTGATAACCAATTTCCTTTCTCCAGTCGGATGAGAATGTCCAGTCAATTACTGCTGAATTCTCATTAGTTGGATGCGGGTGCTTGAAAGAAGCAGACAGCGTGATTTTGTGTTCATAAACGATGATAAAAATAATAGGATAAGGAATTGAGCGATCAATGATGTTCAATAAGTCAGCAATACTATCTTTCTTTTTCAAAGTGATTTCAAAAATTTGAATTTCTGAAAACTCCCTGCCTGACAGATTTATCGTTTCGCGGGATAGTTTATTTGCCCATCTTATTTTATCAATGAGGTCGGCAAATGATTTTTTCTGCTTTGCTGTTGTGAACTTATCAAAGCTGTTTTTAGGTATTACCCTGTTAACGACTGTAGTTGCCGGAAGATCGAATGTTTGCATCATCTGACAACTATAAAGGAAACTAATTTAAAATCTTCAATCCCTTTGATTTTATCCCGCAAAGCAGTTGTTCCTCCTGCTTTAAACAGGCTTAATATATCTTTCGCTTCTTCGGTTTTTAAAATGGATGCAATACTTTTTTGAAGCAATTGAGAATAGGCATTCATTTTTCGGTATTCGTCTGTTTCCACACTGAATTCCTTACACAGTTTTATCAGCGGTTCTTTTATTCCTTTAGATAAGAGACGGATAATGTCCAATATCTTTTTGGCGTCGGCATGATTGAATAATATCTCCCCATCCTGCCGAATATAGACAAGATAATAGGGATGCAGCCTGTTCACCTTGTCAATATTGACCCCGGTATTAATATTATTCAGGACAAAAATAACTCCACGCTCCAAACCATCTTTTGCTTCTACTACGGCATGTAAGCCCGTTGGAATATTTTTAAGCTCACCATATTCTTTGATATAATTGGATAAATCCACACGGAACTCATTTAAGCCCAAGTCGGTGATCGACACTCCTTCCCGCAGGTCTTCCAAGTCAACTACTTCCTCTTGCAGTTTCTTCAATTGAATTTTGCGATATTCAAGGTCTTTGTCTTCGGTATTAAGAATATTGTCATCTCCTGTGCTTGCCATGTTGCTAATCAACATTTTGCTTTCAACTTTTTGCTTCAAGTTGATATAAGCGTCAAGGGTTACATCTGGCCAGAAATTGACCATCGAGATATTAGAATTTATTGATCCAATTCTGTCTATTCGACCGAAACGTTGAATGATCCTTACTGGGTTCCAGTGAATATCATAATTAATCAGGTAATCGCAATCCTGTAAATTCTGTCCTTCCGAAATGCAATCCGTTGCAATGACAACGTCAATTTCTTCCTTACAGTCAGGATATAAAAGCTCTCTGCTCTTTGAGATTGGAGAAAAGCATGTAAGCAGTGCATTTAAATCTGTCGGAATACTCTTAGCTGTCGTTTGTCTCGTTGATCCTGTAATTAAAGCCGTGTGAATACCGTAACTATCCGTTAGAAAATCCTTCAGGTTCTTGTATAAATAATTCGCCGTGTCTGCGAAGGCAGTAAAAACAATGATCTTTTTATTACCGGCATTAATAGGATTTTCAATTTTATGAGCGATTATCTCTTTCAGTTTATTCAGTTTAAAATCCTCTTTTCCGACAATGCTTTTTATCTCGAAAAGCAATTCATTTAGAATAGTTAAATCAGCTGATAAATCTTCACTCCATCGAGTAACGTCCACGTCTGCGACCCGGACTTTGACTTTGCCGCCAATTAGATCTTCTTCGTCTCCCCACTCAGCTTCCCAATCAATTTCTTCCGAGAGAGGATTAACCTGGGCTTCGGAGATGCTTTCCTGTCTCTTCGTAAACGCCGCAAGTATATGCTCAATTTGTTTTTCTATATCCTGTATCGTGAGTTTGAATGAATCAACCGAGCTTTCAATGCGCTTTAGCAAATTGATACGCATAAGTAACTGCAAGCTTCTTTCCCTGTCAAACTGCGAGAAGGAGCCTGACTTGACTTTTTTATTATACCGCGTGGCATAGTCCTCTATTTTGCTCGGTAGGATGTAATTGAGCGGGGAATAAACGGACAAATTTAACAACGATAGCTTTTCTGCAATTTGTTGAAAATTAATCCCTTTTTCTACTAAAGGACTTTGTACGGATACTGGCTTATTACGGGTTGGGAATTTGCCTATGTCAGTGGTGTCGTAGTAAGTCGTAATATGCTTCCTCGATCTTGCTATCGTTAGACTGTCTAATATTTGGAAGAAATCGAAGTCAAGCATTTCGAGCAACTTTTCTGTTGTTCTTGCGTCCGCAGAACCTTTTGACCAGCTATTGAAAGCAGTCTGAGCCCTCTTGAATACCTGTTCGATACCATGCTCAGTGTTTAACTTTTCATCAATGCGGGTAGGGGTGCCTTCATAAGCTAAGGCAAGTTGATTTTTAAGGTCATTAAACCTGTTATTTACCGGGGTGGCGGAAAGCATCAAAACTTTGGTTTCAATGCCCTCTTGAATAATCTTTCTAAGTAATTTTTGATACCTGTTCTCTTTGCCAACGCTTGTATTGTTATTCCTAAAATTGTGGGATTCATCTATGACTACCAGCGCATAGTTTCCCCAATTCACATTAGCGAGTTCCCTGCCATTACTTGCTCCGCTCTCTCTTGATAAATCTGTATGGAATAAAACATCATACCTGAATCTATCTTTTGAAAGGATATTGTTCTTATCGTTATGGCGATATGTGTTCCAGTTTGCTTCGAGTTTTTTCGGGCATAAAACCAGAACATCTTTATTCCGCTTCTCGTAATATTTAATAACGGCAAGAGCGGTAAAAGTTTTGCCCAAGCCCACGCTGTCAGCAAGAATGCAGCCATTATATTTTTCCAGCTTATTGATTGCGCCGATCACGGCGTCCTTCTGAAAGTTATAAAGCTTGTTCCAAATTTCGGTATGTTTAAAACCTATCTCATCGTTGGGTAAATTATTTGCCGCTATGTCCCCAAGAAAATCATTGAAGATATTGTATAGGGTAATGAAGTAAATGAACTCCGGGCTATTCTCCTTGAAAGCATTCTCAAAATATTCCCTCACGGCTTGTGTGACATCTTTGAGGTTTTCATCATTTTCCCAAACCTGATTAAACCATTGCAGGTATGCGTCCGTTTGCGGAAACTCTATTTTTTGAATTAGCGTGGGAAAGCCCTGCCTCGGACTAAGTCCGAGATCGGCGGTTGTGAAGCCTATAACATTGGAATAAGCGGCCCCCGCATTTTCATTATCTATATGAAGCAGACCGTGCAGCGGAATATTCGCGTGACGGTTGGTTTTGAAGACAACTTTATCTTTTACCCATTGGGAGCATTCTTTTGCAATAGCACGTTGTGTAAGCTCGTTTTTAAGGCGTAGCTCAAATTCACCACCGCATAAATCCACCTCTTTAAAAATATGTGGTATGTAGAATTGCCGGGCTTCTTTTTGCAAATTTTCTTCAATGAACGTAGGAGAGGTGAAAATGAATCTTAAAGCCTCAATACCTTTAAGTTCTTTCTTCAAAGCTTCATAGGCGTAAATAGAGAACGTGGACGCAGCGATGGCAAGTTTACTGCCTTTCTGGATTTCCTTTTTAAGATCATCCCCAAGCCGGGTATTTACATTGTCTATTAGCGTCATTTGCTCATTTTACTTGTACAATTTCCAAAAGCTGTTCGTAGCTATTCACTTTTGAGAATTTCACTTCCTGCCCGCTGATGGCCTTAAAGTGTTCTCCAGCACAATGAATTTTTAGTTTTTCGATTTCCCGCAATTCGAGTTCTGAATCAGAGCCTTTTGTTTCCGCTACAAAATAGATATAGCGCACTTTATCCTTATCAAAGACAATCGCCCAATCAGGGCTATAATTCGCTACCGGCGTTGTGATATAAAAGCTTCGCGGTAGCTTGGCATATACTACGACCTCAACGCTATTTTCTAATGCTTCGGCAAATTTTGTTTCAGTTTTACAATCTGTGGTCAGGTAATCATACATATGCTTTTTTAAAAGTTCGGATTGGCGAATAACCGATTTGGCGTTTGTAAAAACGGTTTTCGCGTCATGGCGTTCTTCTGTTTTATGATACACAATATTGTTAATGATAAGGCTGGCCTTAACCTCATTAATCAATTTGCTGCATTTGGCAATAAATTCTTCTGGGTTCTTCCTGATAAGCAAAAACTGTGCGCCATTAATACCTTTCAGGATTTCAACAACTGTGCGGCGGGTAAGATTGGTATTGCTTACAATCTCTCCGACAATATCATAAACGGTATTCGTATAAATATCAGAGTTCAGTTTTTCAGTTGACCTGTTCGTTTCTTTAAAGCCTTCCCTGTTATCCAGCTTTTGCTTTGTGGTGTCCTGCAATTCACCAATTTTAAGTTCATAAGTTCTTTCTGAAATATGCAGGTCATGGTTTATTCTGGCCTTGCTGTCCTGAATGAGCTTATCGGTATCAAACTTAACTTCATAAATACTTTTCAGGTTTATCTTTTCCCAGAGATCGCGGAATTCTTTTTTGTGAAAGTTGGCAT
>CAYZKL010000033.1:15895-25768 GCA_964478855.1 uncultured Flavipsychrobacter sp. | reverse complement strand
AATTTCACCGGAATAAATAGACTTGAGCAGGCTGGTTATAGCTATACGGTAAGGTTCAAGATTTTCCGGTAGCGGCACTTTATTTTCTTCAATAAGCGTTCGGCCTTCGGCAGTTATTTTATCGTCCTCGTCAATAATGTCTTTTTTGAGAAAGACGTTATGCAGCTTCTTTGCATTTTCCCGGTCTATCCTAATCCCTGCTCCCTTTTCATCCGTTATCAGCTTGCCAATAAAAAAATCCATTTCCGCTTTCTGTGGTCGGTCTTTTATGGTTGCGGCAATCTCAGCTTGTAATCCTTTGGCAAATTCCTCATAGCTTTCAGAGGCTATAACGGTAAGCTTATTTATTTCATGCACCTGTTCGCCAACAGTATCATAATCCAGTCTGATACCCTGATCGTTTACACAAAGACGCATTCCACGGCCAACCTCTTGTCTGCGCCTGATATTCGCATCAGAATGTTTAAGGGCGCATATCTGGAATACATTTGGATTGTCCCAGCCCTCTTTTAATGCAGAGTGAGAGAAGATAAAGCGGGTAGGCTCTTTAAAGTCAAGCAAGCGTTCCTTATCCTTCATAATAAGGTCATACGCACTTATGTCGTCTGACTCAGCTTCTTCACCCTTCTTTGCTTTTGAGGTCTCAGGATTGATAAGCCTTTTTTGCTTGTCTATCGAGAAATAGCCTTTATGTACTGAATGGGCATCATCACGTTGCAAGTATGCGGTATAACCCTCGTCGTGCAAGTCAATAAAATCGTTGCGTACCTGATTATATTCTTCTTCAAATATCCTTGCGTATTGGCCTAACTCCTCCTCGCCGTCCTTATCATAGAGGCGGTATTTTTCGACTGAATCAATAAAGAATAGCGAGAGGACTTTTATGCCCTTATTAAAAAGCTGCTTCTCTTTTGTAAGGTGAGAGATAATCGTTTCTCTTATCTGAATTCTGCGGAAGGCCGCTTCATCAATATCGCCAACTGCCTCCCCAGCAAATATGTCCTGCCCATTAATGATTATCTTATTAAAGTAGCCATCGACTTCTTGAATCGTGCAGTTTTTATATTGCGGCATATCCCCGGAAAGTTGGTGAAGATTCGCTCCTTTTTCCAGCTTTTGTCTTGTCCGTTTTACGCTCGTGCCGCTTCGTTTCTCATACTCAATTATCGCGATGGGTGGTTTGCTGGTGCTCAAGATACAAATAGCCCGTCGTTCCGGTAGAGCCTTTCAGGTTAATCCCTTTAACCTGTATCTTCTTTACAAGTTTTTTGTTGTAAGCGTCTAAAGCATCCAGCCTGTAAATTTTATTGTATTCTGTTTTGTGAGTGGCAGAATAACGTAAAGTAAATAGCGGATTAAAATCCTGCATTCCTTCCAGCGTCCTATCGCCTTCCACGGACTGCGGTTCATCAATAATCAAGATGGGATTTGTTTGTGCAATTATTTCAATCGGTCTGCGGGATGCAAACTGGTCAAGTTCCATGTAGATACGCCGTGCGTCCTTGCCTTTGGCGTTAAACGCCTGCGTATTAATAATCATTACGCTGATATGGTTATCAGCCGCGAAACTCTCAATATCTTGCGGCCTACCGGAATTGTATATGAATGGTTTGATCTTATGGCCGTACAACTCCTGAAAGTGGTCTTGGGTTACATCAAATGATTTATATACACCCTCACGAATTGCGATACTTGGAACAATGACAATAAACTTGCTCCATCCATAGTGTTTGTGCAGTTCGTACATGCTGCGGATATAGGTATAGGTTTTTCCCGTACCTGTTTCCATTTCAATGGTCAGGTTATATCCAAGTTTTAGACCCTTTACCCGTTCTATATTCGGACTTTCAGGTATGTCATTATTTCTTTGTGTTAGCTGAATATTTCTAAGTACCTGAGCTTCGGTAATATTCAACAGGCGGTTACGATAACCGATGCTTTCTTCAACATCAATTTCAAACCCTAACTCCTGCTTGCCTTCAGCAATAGCTTTAGCCTTTCGTTTAATTGCCTCTATTCGTTCAAGGGTAAATCGAGCAGTCTCTATGGGCTGTCCAGAAAAACAGTCTACAACTGCCTTTACTGCCTGAACTTGGAATTGCTGTTCTTTAAATTGAAGTTTCATAGTTAGATGACACGCATTTCTGTTTCAGGACTTAATTGTTTTAGCAACTGCTTTACGTTCTCTTTTGCTGTATCATCTTTGAAAGATGAATCTCGAAAAACCATGCGTAAAGGATTGTGTTTTGCAATTTCTTTTGCAAAACTTTCGTCAATCGTTTTATCAAAACATGCAAAAAGAGAATTTTCCGCGACTTTGAAAACTTTTTTGCCTTGTACGATGAGTTCTTGAATTTTCAAGGATAATGGAAGCCCCCAATCGAGGATTACCTGGGCGATTAAATCATCGCCTGTCCTGTCCTCCTTGATGTTGTCTGCGAACATATCAATCTTCGTCTGGCTATAATCCTGTGGACGATAATAGACATCGTTCATATTGCTTTCATCCAACCAAAAAATCCTAACACCGTTGTCGGCTTTTGATTTCGAGAATTGATTAGCAACTTTTAATATCCTTGCTTTAGCTATTTCGCTGATTGTTTTATATCCTGCTTTATAGGCATCGCTTTTTTCATCTACCTGTTCGGGAACCTGAACTAAAATAAATTTACGGTTGCCTTCATCTACATTGTTAAGCTCAAGAACGGCTTGTGCGGTTGTTCCTGACCCTCCGAAGAAATCCAGTATTATTGCGTTCTCATGGGGTTGTGCACCGATGTTTATTAGCGTCTTGATTAATTCAACTGGCTTGGGATTGTTGAAAATATTTGCTTTGCCCAAAATTTTTGTAAGGTTTTGCTTACCTTGACTATTTCTTGCCTCGTCTAAAAACATAGACCTTGGAACCTTCTTTTTTTCATCTCCTTCTTCATCATTCAAGTAAAGTTTGTATTCTACCGTCCATTTGCTTTTCTCATCTTTGCGAATGATAACTTTGTCTTGTTTAAGAGCAGCCAAAAATGATGGCTGCTCCCATTTCCATTCGTTGAAAATTTTCGTTCCGTCGGGACAGGTGATCTCGTATTGCAAGCCGGGTCGCGGATCGTCAGGGCGCATCCTTAAAAAGGACTTTGTTTTATAAGGCCCAAGCTTGTCAAAGTGCTGGTCTTTGCTCTTATATTCGGCAATATCCTTTTCACTCAAAGGCAGTCGAAGCTTTTTTATCGCATCAATATTCTTAGCGAAGCAAAGAATATATTCATGATCTACAGCAAAGTACCTTGAATCGTTTCCTCCTCCTGCATGTCTTTGCCAAATAATTTCTTGGACATAGTTACTCTCACCAAAAACTTCATTGCATATTTTTCTGAGGTTAGTAACTTCATGCCCATCTATAGAAATGAAAATCAAGCCATCTTCGGATAAGAGATTGCGACCTAATTTCAATCTTGGGTACATCATAGAAAGCCAATCAGAATGATAACGGCCAGAGGTTTCGGGGTTTGCTATTAGCCTCCGGTTGAATTCATCAATTTGACCGCTTTCCTCGTTGAAAGTCTCCGTATCGCTTGTAAAATTATCTTTATAAACGAAGTCCTTGCCCGTGTTATAGGGCGGGTCAATGTAAATAACCTTGACTTTGGAGAGATAGCTTTCTTGTAAAAGCTTCAATACATCCAGATTATCACCTTCAATAAATAGATTTTCCGTTGTCGGGAAATTCACAGAATCTTTAAGCGATGGCCGAAGGGTTTTCGTCGTCGGGAGGTTTGCGAGAACAATACTCTCCCTCTTTCCCGGCCATTCAAGTCGATAACGTTCCTTAGCACCCTCCATAATATCAAAGCTTATTTCCTGCTTCAATACATCGAAGTCGATACCAATTTTCCCGTCCGGCAATTCGGTTCTAATGTTTGGAAAAAGTTTTAGCAATTTCGCGATATTGCTTTCCACCAAATCCATTGTTTTCATATCTAACGCATTGTTCATATTAATTCTTGTTCTATTGTTTAGGCTGTTTGTAATTACCACTCCTTGGGCAGGAACTAAAAATATTTGAGTTGAGTGTAATGTGACTTACCCCACTAAAAAATTGCCTTGGCTCCCAAAGTTCAAATTTAATTTAGTTTACGGGTTTTGACTGCTAATCAACCAAAAATTGTGTATAATTAAGTTAAATTCATATTTTACCGGCATAAACGATACTCATGGACTTTCAGAATCTTGAAGTAGATTGCCAAAATCCGGTTGATAACCGAAATATAAATAGAATATTTCATGTAGTTGAATGTAGCATACATCGACAAACAGAAGAATTCCGAAGGTGTTTAGCAAAAGCCACTAATCTTGCAAATCTGGTAAATCAAGCGGCTGCCAATAACGCTGTTCATTTACGGGGTGGTCAAAGGAGGGCAACAGACGCCTTAATGGGTGTATTAGCTGAGGAAGGGTGGTTTCAATACATCAACTCAAATTTTGAAAACTTAGCAAATTATACCGAATTTAACGACCCCAATGCGCAAATTGATTTAAGATTGACTAATGGTGAAACTGTCGAAGTTCGGTCTTCCTATATCAGGAATGGGTTAAAATTTGGGCTCTGCCACAATATTCATAACTTCAAGAATATTGGTCCTTATTCAAATTCGGTGAAGCCAGGGGAGATACAAAAACATTTATATCTCGCAGTTTTGTTTGACCAACCAAAGACCGCCCTTCTAAATATTGACCCGATTACATTCTATTTAATCGGGGGTTCGACTTGGAACATGATGATGACTGTTGGATTTGACGATCCCCTGACACCGTATGACGCTTTGGTTCCAGTCCAAAGCAATTATCGCGTAGTTAGATTTTCGAATGCTTTGGACGTTCAAGGAACTATGCAGGAATTAACTCGAATGGGATATCAACAACGCGGTTAGCATTCTAATCAATTTTTACTTCGCGTTTTGAATTGGTTTTATATTTATGACCGGAAATAAGCCCCACCCAATATTGTTCATTTAAGAACAGTAGAATCTCCTTGCAGGCTTTTTTATCGTTTGGAAAGCAAATTTTTCCATTCGCATCCAGCTCAATGCCGAGTTTGAATTTTTTAGCGTGCTTTTTTATTTTGTTTGTATCTGCACCATCAAGTGTTTTGCTTTTTTGCAAAAGTGTAATTTGTTTTCGGATAATTGAGTTTGTACTTGTAATAAACCAATCCTGATCTAAAGAGATCTTAGCATGGGTAGAGAAAGTCTTAATTTCATCATCAGTTGCATCTTGATAAAAAGCTGCTAAACTGAAGATTTTGTTTGCATTAACGTAGGACACAAAGTAGAGTCTGTCATCTTTGTGTACGGCGTTTACAATAGTTTCAACCACGAAGGCATTATTTTCTAACTTATTGTACGTTTGGTTGCTGTAATAAATTACACTTTTATTTTTGAGGAGTTTTCTTTTGTCAAAATTTTGAAAGTAATAAACCCCATTCTCATACCAAAAAAGAGTTTTAATATCCTCAGTAGCTAAATCTAAATCGGCGATGCCAATAGGATTCTTAGCGGCCTCCGTAACATTGTCCGGCAGTGCCAATTCAACGTACAGGATTTCATTCGAGTCAATATTATAGTTCCCATCAAATTCTATTTCTTCGGCATCGTCAAACAGAGCCGCGCCACTGTCTATGAATATCCCTTTTATCTCAGGTATGATTGCCTGCGTTAGAAGTATCTTTCTAACCTCGCCGCTTTCCAAAATGCAAAAAAAATTGCACTCGATTTTTTCCTGTTTTTTCATATCAAGAAACGTTTATAATCATGTGATCGCTTAGTAAAACATATCGTGTAATATCAGCCTTATTGATAAGTTTTTTTTTTGAAAGCACTAAATATGTCACTTCGCTTTGGGTCTGTACTTCATAATGCTTATACCCGAGAAATAACCTGAAATTCAGGTTATAATGATAGGAGTCCTTGCTGATATATGCCTGCACAAAACAGAGAACCAAAAAACCGAGGAGGTACAATAAATCAGCATCTCCATGAATAAGGAATTTTGCCCAAGGCAAAATATAGCTGATCAGGACTGACGTAAAATTTATATCTGCTGGCTTAATTGATTTTATCTGTACCGTCCAAGGGGAAAGCGAATTTATTGCTTTGCGCAAAAGCAGATTTGACGCAGTCACAATTAAAATAAACAAGATTAATTGCCAGTGATTTTCAAGAATTTCACGAAAACCTTTGATAATGTTCTCAAGGCTATCAATAGATAAATAAAAAGATAATTGATGTCTATTCAAAAACACATTTATCAGCCAAAATATTAGCAGCACGGGGGAAAACCCCGTGAGTGCTATAATGAGTTTAATGAAGCCTGAATACACTATCAGTTAATGTGAACGGTAAACATACAAAAAGTTTAAATGGAAGATGCTGCTGAAATCCGTTTTAACATAAATGTGGCTTGGCAAAAAGAATAGTGTCTGATAAAATATTTCTTTCAATTTATCATATGAGTTGCGCTGAATTACTTTTGTGGGTAAATATTTAGGTAAAAATTTTGAAACATTTTTTGCTATTTTACAAATTTTATGTTTCTTTGCCGTGCAATTTAGCCAACAGATGAAAACGACAAATAGAAATATGATAGTGTTAGCAAGGGAATCACGAGGAATTAATCAACTTGAATTAGCTGATAAAATCAGCATGTCTAAGACAAACATGGGTAAAATTGAAAGTGGTGACATTGGTGTTCGAGAAGAAACACTGGAATTAATAGCGGACATTACAAATTATCCATTATCATTTTTCAAACAAGCTAATGAAGTATATCCCGACCATCTGATTTACAGAAAAAGGGAAAAGGTCGCTGCTGGTGTGCTAACCCCCATAAGTGCAAAGGTTAACATTATTCGATTTCACGTTCAGTATCTTATCAAAGCATTGAATATTTCTAATCCTGAATTGCCGTTGTTTGAAGTAACTGAGAAGACTACACCCCAAGTAATAGCTCAGAAGGTTAGAAAGACATGGAAAATAGAAACACCTGTAATTGATGATACGGTCAAGTTGATAGAAGGTAAAGGGATCGCAGTGGCAAATTTTGACTTTGGAACGGAAAGAGTAGATAGCAGGTGTGTATTAACAGAAACAAAGTATCCGCTAATCATCTTAAACAAAACGTTATTGGGAGACAGGCAAAGGTTTTCATTAGCCTTTCAGTTGGGTCACTTACTAATGCATACAGCTACCAACGTTGATTGGGAAAGAGACATAGCGCATGAAGCTAATCTGTTCGCAGCGGAGTTTCTGATGCCTGAAAAGGATATAAGAAAAGACTTTGAGAATGGTATTACCATTACATTATTGGCGCACCTGAAAGGTAAGTGGAAAGCATCAATGATTTCATTGCTATACCGGGCTGACGACTTAGGATTCTTAACACCGAATCAAAAAAAGTATCTCATTCAGCAGTTCAATGAACAAAAGCTGCGCCGCAGGGAACCGGTTGAACTGGACGTGCCGGTAGAAAAGCCTGAACTAATAAGAAAATGGATCGGTGAAGTGAAAGCAAAACAAAAACTGGACACTAAACAAATGGCAGCACAACTTAACTTAAGCACTAACGAGTTTATTGAATTATATAGCTAACCCAACTTATATACTGACCAACACAACGATGATGATGAACAAAGTGAAAAAAAACGTGTATGGAAATAAATGTAAAAATTGGACGTGTTGTACTCCGTCCCTATTGTCTCAAAGAACTTGCGGCACTTTATGATGTTAAGCCGAGAACTATCAAGATTTGGCTGGAGCCATTTACAGATGCGATTGGCTCAAGAATTGGCAGATTTTACACGATTAAACAGGTTGAGATCATTTTTGATAAAATCGGGCAACCGAAGTGTGTTGCTGCTGCTTAATCGTAAAGAAATCATGAATCTTGTTCAAAATCGTAAACTTCCTTGCATAATCGTAAATCTACCTCTGACAGCGAAAGTAGTTTTGCATTACAAACAGGGAATTATGACGATTAATGAATTTAGGTCTTACCCGAATTGCAGCGATTATTCGGATGAGGATGCACAGGAGATTATTAGCACGGTGGAAAAGCTGGCCGTAATCCTATTTGATTTTACATGCCAACAATATGGTATAGTAATTGATAATCAATTAGATATAGGGAAAAGCAGCGAAGAAACATTAAATCAGGCAGCATGAACGTAAACAAGCTCGACCATTTTCAGAAATGGGCAAGAACAACAGACAGACCGGCAACCACTAATCTAAAGCAGGCGGTCATATACACTCGTGTATCGTCAAAGGAGCAGGCAGACAAAAACCTCAGCCTGGACTTTCAACGGAAGACTATTGATGAATACGTCTCAAGAAATGACTTTGATGTTCTTGCCTACTTTGGAGGAACATACGAAAGCGCAAAGTCAGATGGCCGTAAAGAGTTCCAGCGAATGCTCGACTTCATTAAAAAGAATAAAGGTCGGGTAAGCCACATCCTTGTATATACGCTTGACAGGTTCAGCCGAACCGGAGGGGGGGCCATTAAGCTGGCGCAAGAGTTAAGGGAAAAATACTGCGTTGAAGTATTTGCCGTTACACAACCGACTGACACGTCAAACGCAAGCGGTGTTTTCCAGCAGGATATGCACTTCCTGTTTAGCAAACTTGACAATCAGCTAAGGAAGCAACGTGCGGTTGCCGGTATGAAGGAAAAGTTTGAGCGTGGTATTTGGTGCTTAAAGCCACCAATGGGTTACGATGTTGTGCGTCTTAACGGGGAAAGAAAAATTGTAATCAACAAAACAGGGCATCAACTGAAAAAAGCCTTTCAATGGAAAAAGGAAGGTGCTAAGAGCGAAGAGATAGTTGAGCGACTTCAGGCATTAGGTATAAAAATCTACAAGCAGAAGCTATCGGCTATTTTTGCCAATCCGTTTTACTGTGGGGTTATTGCTATTAAAACGCTGGAAGGAAAATTGGTGAATGGTACTCACCCTTCTATTGTGTCCCAAGAGGACTTCTTGCAGGTAAACAACATCCGTCAAAAAGCTAACAAGTATGGTGTACCTCACCAAAGCGAAATAGAAGCTCTCCCGTTGAAAGTCTTTGTGAAGTGTGACCATTGTAACAAAGGTTATACCGGATACATAGTCAAGAAAAAGAACCTCTATTATTACAAGTGCCGTACAAAAGGTTGCCACTGCAATAAGAATGCGAAAGACCTGAATAATCATTTTCAACAGTTCCTTGAACAATTCAAGATAAAGGAAGATTTTATCCCCCACCTATATAAGGTAATGGGCGAGAAATTTGGGGAGCTTAATGAAACGAATGTGCAGCAAAAGAAGGTGCTTGCAAGCCAGCTTACTGAACTTCAAAAGAAGGTAGATAATATGGAGGAAAGCTATTACATAACAAAGGAAATGAGCGAGGAAACCTTCAAAAAATTCAAGGCAAAATTCTGTGAAGAAAAGCGCAAAATCATTGATGCAATGCAAGATTGCGGAAAAGACTGTTCTAACCATTCAGACTACTATATTTCTGCCTTGCAATTTTCGCTGAAACTCCCTGCTGTGTGGGCTTCCAGCCATGTTTCAATAAAGGAGAAAATTCAGGAAACGATATTTCCGAAAGGAATTGTCTACGAGTACAAAAACAATGCATTTCGAACCGAAAAAACAAATAAGGTTTTTGAACAGATAGCAGGTCTGACAAGGGTTTCGGACGAAAATAAAACTGGACAACCTGATGATGTTATCAAGTTGTCCAGTCAAGTCGGGTCAGGTGGATTCAATACTTTACTCTTTTAACGGTGTGCCGCAACCAAATCTGGTAACGACCGCCGGAGCTGACAGCACGCTAT
>CAYZKL010000033.1:15253-15740 GCA_964478855.1 uncultured Flavipsychrobacter sp. | reverse complement strand
TAACCTTGGCTGCAGAGGAGATAGCGTTCAGTTCTATAGTTTCGCTACGCCAACTGGGACCGATTATGTGAACACATGGGATTTCGGAGACGGTACAATAAGTACACAGAAAAATCCCGGCCATATGTATACGAGCCAGAGTGTATATAATGTAAAACTCACTTATTCAACAGTATATGGCTGCAGCAAAGACACAACCATATCGATCGATGTTATGCATCCATTGGTACCCGGCTTTACCGTAGATCAGTCTGCAGTATGTCTTGACGTACCGGTAACATTTACCAATACATCAACCAGCAACAATATGCCCGTTTACTTTTGGGAATTTGGAGATGGAACAAGCTATGCAGGTGTAACACCACCACCGCACATCTACCCAATGGGAGGCAACTTTACTGCTGTATTGAAAGTTACCGACACGATCGGTTGTGACAGTTCAGTTTCTCAACTGATCAATGTAGTATCTGTTGATGTAAGAACCGGC
>CAYZKL010000033.1:6480-15243 GCA_964478855.1 uncultured Flavipsychrobacter sp. | reverse complement strand
CATGATACATCTGTATGTCTCGTGGACTCTATGACATTGAGATCTTATGTTGATATTGTAGGTACAATCGACAGCTTTACCTATACTTGGTCACAATCACCAGGACCAGGTAATTATCTGGGTAATCCTTACATTTCCAATCCTAAATTCTACAGTGTAGGCGACTATGTATATACTGTGCTTGTTGATGCATGGCCATTACATTGCCAGGCACAGGATACACAGGCTATACACTCTTATGCTCCAGTGCATCTGAGCAACCTTACCGCGGATCAGGTTATCCCGTATGGCAGCAGTGTACACCTCAATGCGGACAGTGCTGTATATTTTACTTGGACACCTGACAACGGAACACTCAATAATCCTAATATCAATAACCCGATAGCCACGCCTGTAGATTCAGTAACTGTATATACTGTATATGGTATGAACCTTTTTGGTTGCCTGGATTCAGCACGTATTACCATATACCTTGATCATACAGCCAGTGACTTTATGCCATCGGCATTTACACCGGACGGCGACGGAAGAAATGACCTGTTCAGGATCATAGGCCTCAGATTCCAGAAACTTGTTGACTTCAGCATATATAACAGGTATGGTCAGCGTGTATTCCAGACCAGTAGTGCAGAAAAGGGATGGGATGGAACTTTGAATGGTGTTCCGCAGGATCTTGGTGTATACAATTACAGTATTATAGTGGCCCTGCCTGATGGTAACCAAAAAACATATAAAGGCACAGTAACACTGATCCGGTAACTACTAACGAATATAATATAACAAAGAAAGCAGGCATAATGCCAGCTTTCTTTGTTATCCCAAATGTAAACGCCCTGCAACATCAATGTTGCAGGGCGTTTATTAATTTTCATTGCTTACTTAGTTTCCGAATCTAAACCTGCTTTGCGCGGGTTACGTTCCAGCACTTCATCCACCATACCATATTCTTTAGCCTCAGCTGCAGTCATCCAGTAATCACGGTCGCTGTCTTTTTCAACCTTTGATAATTTCTGACCTGAGTGCAATGAGATGATCTCATAAAGTTCCTTTTTCAGTTTTCCGATCTCCCTTGCTGTGATCTCGATATCGCTTGCCTGTCCTTCTGCACCGCCAAGTGGCTGATGTATCATCACACGACTATGTTTCAGCGCAGTCCTTTTACCTTTGCTGCCTGCACACATAAGGACTGCAGCCATAGAGGCCGCAATACCTGTGCAAATAGTCGACACATCGGGATTAATGATCTGCATGGTATCATAAATACCAAGACCCGCATAAACACTACCTCCCGGACTATTCAGATACATCTGAATGTCACGTGTGCGATCAGTGCTTTCAAGGAACAGCAACTGAGCAGTAACAATGTTTGCGACATAGTCGTTAATACCTTCACCCAGGAAGATGATACGATCCATCATCAACCTTGAGAATACGTCCATGGAAGCAACATTCATCGGACGTTCTTCTATGATATATGGCGTAAGTCCAACGGGTGTTTTAACTAATGAAGAAGAATAACTGTCTAAAGTTAAACTACTGATGCCATGATGCTTAATGGCATATTTGCGAAATTCATTTTGATTCATAAATAAATCTGTTTGTAAAAGCGTATCAAATTCTAAACCATGTTAAATATAGTGCCAATACGGCATATAGCTGCAAAAACTGGCAGAATTTAAGATGAAAATATCTGAAAGTAATATATTCTTATCTAATAAAAATATGTCATGATGCTCTTTTATGCATGTATCTTTAATTTCAGACTTATGCACTTACTTTTGCTACAGTCATTACCAGGACTGAATGAAAAAAAGAACAGGCACTGAATACCTTTTGTTTACAGAGGCATTTATGGTTCTTGCAATAGCAAGAGCGATGCTTGTATTTTTACCGTTTAAACGCATTGCACCGGGGCTGGGAACAATGATGGCTGAGGACGATTCGGCATATGATGCGGAGAAAAATGAACTGCTGACCCAAATAGCTACCGCAATAGCCCGTGGCAGTAAGTATGCGCCGTGGCGTACTAAATGTTTTGAACAGGCAATTGCAGCCAAGGTGATGCTGCGTATGCGAAAATTACCCGGCACATTGTACTTTGGTGTGCTGAAGGATGCGGCAGGCAACATAAATGCACACGCATGGCTGAAAAGCAATAATAAAATAGTAACAGGAGGCCCTGACATAAGCCAATACACAGTAGTTAACTGGTATCACAGCTAAACGAAGAACATGAGCGCAATATATGGCATGATCAATAAGAAGGGAGAGCCATTGGATACAGCTCTTACTGAGCGTATACAGCAAGCAATAGGCAATAACGCTCATGCAGAAACCGGTACCTGGCTTGTGGAAAATGTTTTATTGGGACATGGTAATCTGCAAATATCCCACAGGCAACAACACGACCCTCAACCGTTGGCTGATAATAACCTGGTAATAACAGGCGATATACGTATAGACAACAGGCAGGCGCTTTTTCCGGTATTAGGCATTGTACGCGAGTTGCATGATACTTACCCCGACAGCAGGCTGATACTTGAGGCTTATAAAAAATGGGGAGCAGATTGCACCAACCACCTGGAAGGCGAATTTGCTTTTGCGATCTGGAACAACCAATCAAAAAAACTTTTTTGCGCAGTAGATCATGTAGGCTTCCGCTCATTATTTTATTACGACACACCTGATGTCTTTGTGTTTTGCAGCGAGATGAAAGGCATACTTGCTGTAAAACAAACTCCCAATATTTTTAATGAAGAGATCATTGTAGAATACTTCTTCCGGCAATCGGATCAGCAAAAGACACATAATGCTGAAATATTTGCATTGTGTGGCGGCAACAGGTTGTTTGTGGAACGTGGTAAAATGTCGATTGAACGATACTGGACCCTACAACCATCAGACAAATACCGGTTTACAAAAGATGAAGAATGGGCACAATGCCTTAGGGAACTTTTATTTGAAGCAGTAGGCAACAGGATGGACACACCTTTGCCGGTAGGTATTACATTGAGCGGAGGACTTGACTCATCAACAGTTGCCTGCATAGCAAGCAGTATTCTAAAAAAACAGAACAAACAGTTATTTGCATTTTCTTCGGTACTACCGGAAGGTCATACCGGTATAGAGCGTGACGAGCGTTATTATATAGAACTGTTAGGTAAAGAACTTGGCAACATTGACCAGACCTATATACATGCTCCTGAGAAAGGGCCTTTTACAGACCTGGAAAAAGTCTTTGAGATCGAAGAGTCTTTGCCAACAGTGTTCCACTATATAGACTATGCCATATTTGATGCAGTAAGAGCAAAAGGTGTGGGAGTACTTTTATCGGGATTGGGAGGTGATAACTTTGTATCCTTCAAGGGCAATGCGGCTATATACCGTCTGCTGGGCCAGAATGAATGGGCTACATCGGGCAAACTGCTCAGTCAAGTACATAAATATGAAAGCAGATCTTACTGGAGTGTGATAAAAACCGAACTTATCGCACATACGGCAGTGTATAAAAAATTCTACTCATTCAGAGACCGGAATCGGATCAACTGGCAGAATTATACTCCCCTCAATGATGCTTTTTTAAAAAAATATACCCGGAAGCCTGACATTGCAGACAGATCTATGGATCTGCAGGCTAGTATTGACCAGGTAAATTCGGGGTATATAGGTAGAATGTTAAGCCTATGTGCCTACCGTAGCAATACTAGCGGTTTTGAAATGGGATTACCTTTATTTGATCGTAAAGTGATCGAGTTTATGTCGTCTGTGCCTATAAGCCAGTTCAGGACAGGTGGCAGCCGCAGAAGTATAGTTCGCAGAGCTATGGAGGGATTGATACCACAGGAAATACAAAACAGAACAGATAAGCTGCCCTATTCCCCGGGCTACCATAGTCGTATTACAAATAGCATCGGGCAACTGGAGATGATCATTCAAAGTGGTGGTACTGAAAAATGGGAATACATAAGCAAAAATAAAATAATTGATAATATTGGTGCTATCAGACCGCAGTCAGGCTTCACACCGGGAAAAGACATATCAGGGATAAGAATTGCGCAATCTGTTATATGTTGTTCTTTTATAGATTGGTTGAAAAAAAATAAATATGGTTTTGAAAAATAAAAAAATACTTGTAAATTTGTCCTTTAACTAATTATTTACAAATAGGTGTAACATGGAAAATATGAATCAAAATACTACAGAGCCGGTAAAAAAAGAATGGACAGCACCTGCATGTACTGTATTATCTGTTAATAATGACACACTTGGCTCTACAAATCCGGGTGATGATGGTACGCCAACTAACACTTTGAGTTAATCAATCAGTCTAATCATACTTTTTATAGAAAATACCCCAATGGGGTATTTTTTTTGCCCGTAAGTATGTTTTATTATCCGATGGTCAGTATCTTACTTGCATACATTTCCATTAGATAGGTTATAGTTTCTCTTTCGCATTGTTCCCTGCTTACTTCGTACCTGTTCAATAACGTATCGACTATATCATTCACTATCACCGGTTTATCAAGCATAGCCCATATTTCAGCGGCCATTTTATTGATGGCTATATACTTCCCTGCGTCCACATCCATAATGATGATCTCCTCGCCCATAGGTTGTGCTATGTAGTCTTTGTTGCTACGCGCCACCAGATCTGAGTTCGTTAGTTGCTTATCCTTCTTCATTATCAAAATTGCATATCAATAATATTACAACAAATTGTGAAGCGCATCAACAAGTAATGAAACATCTGTTGCGTCTGCCGGTCGTATGATCTCGTACACTTCTGCAATGGCGGCCAAAGATGAAAGTAGTTCGAATTGTTTTTGCCTCACTTCCTTATTTGCGATCAGTTGGTACCTGTATGCTTGCTTCTCCAATTGTACAAATGCCTGGATCGAGGTTAACTTTTTTACTGTTATTGCTGCTGCTGATTCCTGTGCGGCAAGAATAAATACTTTCGCTACAGGGTATGACTCCGTTATGAATTTGTCATAGAAAAAATGCCCGTATTTAGGGATGTCAGGCCTGATCCTGAAATCGCGTGTATATACATCATCGCCCAACTGCACTATAGATTCTTCCCATAACTTCATCATAGGATATGATGCGGTACCTAATACTTCATTGGAGGATGGTGTGAGCACGCAAACATCATCTGTAAATACAGTATAACCAATGCCTGTAAGTTTAGCCAGCAATGTAGATTTACCGGCCCCTGAATGACCGGTGAATAATATCAACTTGTCATTCTTTACAATTGCAGAAGCATGCATTGGTATTTGCCCACGCTGATAAAGTATCGCAGCCATTACACCACCCAGCAAATACAGTCGAACGCTGTGTTCATCAATACCTGGTTCTGGTTCAGCTATTATGCAGTTGCCATTGGCGGCATAATACTTCGCCACTGTGTCGATACTTAATAAATATTCATGCTTGTTGATACTGGAATAATCGTTCTGTTCCACATCATCGCCATTGAGCGTGTGTGGCGTAGTACCTATATTGATAGTAACATCTGCCGTAGCAAAATCTGCGGGTAGCAACTCGGGGAATTCAATTGCTGATAAAATGTGTAGTCCGAACCCCCAGTATTTATGCATCGGTATACTTTTTCGCCTAAGTTTATAATTGATCGGGGTGTATTATAAGGAACATATCCTGCTGCATGCTCTGCTGCAGGAACAGAATGGTTTCCTGCACGCACTGCTCCTTACTGATATTGTATTGCATAAGTAATTGTGCTGCAATGTCATTTACTGTCATCGGCGCTGCACACATTTCCCATATATCAGCACCCACACTGTTCATACTGTTGAAATCACCACTTTCCAGGTTCATCATAACCATTTCATTGCCCAGCTTATTGGCAAGGAATTTTCTTTCATTACGTTGTATAACAGTATTCAGAACTATATTATGGTTGCTCATTGTATATCAGTACACTATACCGCTCAAAGGTATGAAACATTTTTTGTGGATAGCAGCATGGGCTTGATATATAGCGTGCAGGTATTAGTTTAATTATTGAAGAAGCCGTAATTTAGAGTAAAATAATATTGTTTGAAAAAAGGCATCCTAATAATTCTATCGGCAATTTTTGCAATTGGTACGCAAGCCCAGGTGATACATACGATTGCCGGTACAGGCAGCCCTGCATTTGGCGGCGATGGTGCACAGGCTACGGCCGCTGCATTGAACACACCATATGGTGTAGCTGTTGATGGTACGGGCAGTGTTTATGTGGCTGACTATGGCAATCACCGCATTCGTAAAATAGATGTTGCGGGAAACATTACCACTATAGCCGGCACAGGCACTGGTACCTATTCCGGAGATGGTGGGCCGGCCACTGCAGCTGATATACAGAACCCAAGGGGTATTGCAGTAGATGGTGCAGGCAACGTATATTTTTCGGATTATGGAAACAACCGTGTGCGTAAGATAACACCTGCGGGATACATATCAACAATTGCAGGCATAGGCGGGGTACCTGCATTCAGTGGCGATGGCGGGCCTGCAACAGCGGCTCAATTAGGTTTCACATGGGGTATTGCAGTGGATGCAAGTGGCAGCAACATCTACCTGGCTGACCAGATGAACTGCCGTGTACGTAAGATAAACAGTGCAGGTATCATATCCACAATAGCAGGCACAGGCAGTTGCTTTATCAGTGGCGACGGCGGCCCCGCAATTGCAGCCAGGCTGCAATATCCGGTAGGTGTAGCGCTGGACGGAGCAGGGAATTTATACATCGCCGATAATGGCAACAACCTGGTAAGAAAGATCAATACATCGGGTATCATTACGTCCGTTGCCGGCTCTGCAGTATATGGATTCAGCGGAGACGGAGGTCCATCAACAGCAGCACAGTTGTATTACCCGCAGGGCATTGCAGCAGATGCTACAGGCAATGTATATATCTGCGACCTGAACAATAACCGCATCCGTAAAATTAATACAGCAGGTATCATCAGCACTATTGTTGGTACGGGGGTAGCAGCGTTTTCCGGCGATGGCGGGCCGCCTGTTTTGGCAAAGATCAATCAATCGACGGGTGTGGCCGTGGATGCTGCCGGTAAAATATACATCGCTGACAATAACAATAACAGGGTGAGGCTGATACACGTTGTCACGCATGGCCCGCTTTTCATAGGGGGTCACATGCAGGTAGTGACGCCTTGCCCCGCCGACCTGCTAAACATCGACACGCTGCTGGCCATAAATGATGTGGACACGGGGCAAACAGAAACATGGACCGTGCTGTCCGGAGCTTATCATGGCACGGTGTCAGCGGCTTATACGGCCACTTCCACCGGGGGGCTGATATACCCTTCCGGGCTTACCTACACCCGCGCAACCGGCTATACCGGCTCTGATACATTTACTGTAAGGGTAACTGATGGCACCTATTCAGATACAACAACTGTTTATATCAATTTTATACCTTCTCCGGATCCCGGAACTATAGTGGGGCAGGACACACTTTGTATTGGCATGCCGGTAACATTTACAGATACAGCCAGTGGTGGTACATGGAGCAGCAGCGATAACACGGTATGCACTATATCAACAACGGGTATCGTAACGCCTATTGATACCGGGCATTGTGTAATTGCATATACGGTGTCCAACTCATGTGACACTCAATCCGCATTTTTTCCTACTTATGTGCGTTTGGGTACAGATTGCCCGACTGGAGTACGTGCAAACGCTGGTAAGGCAACGGGAATTATAGACATATTCCCTAACCCTAATACAGGCACTGTACATGTAAAAATCTCATCTGCCTTTAATGAAGAAGTGAATGTTGTGATCAGCAATGTGGTGGGCACAACGGTCACCGAGTTCAAAACCATGGCGAACCGTGAAAATATTGTGAAGCTTAGCCTGCCGCCAGGTAATTACATCATATCTGCAACTTCTGCACATGGCACATGGCGAGAAAAGATGACCGTTGCACGCTAATATGCTAAAATAACAAGTATTTCTGCCCGGTAAACAACAGGTAACAGGCTATCATCTTACCTTTGCGGCTTCTATGCATTACGTATCAGCAGACAGGATCAGTAAATCTTACGGAATAAAACCACTTTTTACGGATATCACCTTTCACATCAGTGAGGGAGATAAGATAGCCATCATTGCCAGGAATGGCAGTGGTAAGTCAACATTACTAAAAATACTTGCCGGCAAAGACCAGGTGGATGGCGGTAGCTTATGGATACATAAAGATGTGACGGTTGCGTTATTTGAACAGGACCCGCAGTTTGACGAAGACCTCTCTGTGCTGGATAATATATTTCACTACAGGCATCCGGTGGCCGAGGCCATGAGAAATTATGAGCGCATACTGGCTGATGGTTCTAAAGACCAGGATGGACTATCGGCCGCACTGGCAAAGATAGATGAGCTGGGCGCATGGGATTTTGAAGCCAAAGTACACCAGATACTGAGTAAGCTGAACATCACCGGATTGGACCAGAAAGTAAAGACCCTTTCCGGCGGACAACGCAAGCGTGTAGCACTGGCCCAGGTACTTATAGACATCGGGTTTGAGCACAAGCACGTGCTGCTGATAATGGATGAACCTACCAACCACCTGGATGTAACCATGGTAGAGTGGCTGGAAAATTACCTGAACCAGCAAAAAGTAACACTGCTGATGGTGACCCACGACCGTTACTTTCTGGAAGATGTGTGTGAAGAGATATGGGAACTGGATGAAGAGAAACTATTCACCTACAAAGGCGACTACCA
>CAYZKL010000033.1:0-6470 GCA_964478855.1 uncultured Flavipsychrobacter sp. | reverse complement strand
ACTTAGAGAAAAAAGCTGCACGTATAGAAAATACCGTAGCCAATATAGATAAGGCCCGCAACCAGTACCGCAAAGAACTGGAATGGATGCGTAAACAGCCAAAGGCACGTACCACGAAATCCAAAAGCAGGCAGGACAACTTTTACGAGATAGAGACCAAAGCCAAGCAGAAGGTGGTGGACAACCAGGTAGAGCTGCAAATGAAAATGAGCAGGTTGGGTGGTAAAATAGCAGAACTTAAGAAGGTATATAAGAGCTATGGCGACAAGGTGATCCTGAAAGGATTTGACTATACGTTCAAGAAAGGTGAAAGAATTGGTATCATAGGTAAGAATGGGGCTGGTAAAAGTACATTCCTGCATATGCTGCAGGAACAAGAGCCTGCCGACAGCGGCAAAATAAACATAGGCGATACGGTAGTGTTTGGCAACTTCTCTCAGCAAGGACTGGAAATAAAAGAAGATGTGCGCGTGATAGAGTTTGTAAAGAACATCGCTGAGAACTTTCCGCTGGCGGATGGCAGTACCCTGAGCGCATCGCAGTTCCTTACTTTATTCCTTTTCCCGCCGGAGCAGCAATATACCTACCTGTCTAAACTGAGCGGAGGCGAAAAGAAACGACTGCAATTGCTGGCCGTATTGTTCCGCAATCCCAACTTCCTGATACTGGATGAACCTACCAACGACCTTGACCTGCCTACTCTATCAGTATTGGAAAACTTCCTTGCTGACTTCAGGGGTTGTCTGCTTATCGTATCGCATGACCGTTACTTTATGGACAGGCTGGTAGATCACCTGTTCGTGTTTGAAGGGGATGGTGTGGTACGTGATTACCCGGGTAACTACAGCGAATACCGCATAGAGGAACGAGCAAAGGAAAAGAACAACAAAGAACCGCAAAAGGCCGAACCGGCACCAAAGCCGGTGGCACAGGCAGCAGCTCCGCAGAAAAAGAAAGTTTCATTCAAGGACAAGCATGAATACGAGGCACTGGAAAAAGAACTGCCTGCACTGGAAAAGGAAAGAGCCGACATTACTGAAAAAATGATGGACCCAAACCTGAACTATGACCAGATACAGCAGCTGAGCAACAGGATGATTGTAATAACGCAAACACTGGAAGAAAAGGAAATGAGGTGGCTGGAACTGAGCGAACTCATTAATTCATAAATAAATTACCGATCAGGATGTCGTCCCGGTTATTACAAAAAGTACTACTGGCCATTGCATTGTTTGCCATTACAATGCCGGTATTCTTTTGCAATACCCCCGGTGCAAATACCGATGAAGATGAGGCGCATGAAAATTCGCCCTGGCTTAACGTATATGACACAGCTGCGCAGTATGTAGGCATGCAAACCTGCCGTGGCTGCCACGAACCAATATACCAGACCTTTATACAAACCGGCATGGGGCAGTCTTTCGGGCTGGCTACAAAAACAAAATCAGCTGCAGACTTCTCTGAAGCCCATGCGCTGGTATATGATACCGCACTCGACTACTACTACAAGCCCTACTGGACCAACGATTCCCTGTATGTGCTTGAATACCGGATGGATGGAAAAGATACCGTACATCAGCAGGTTCAGAAAGTGGATTATGTGATCGGCTCCGGCCAGCACACCAATTCTCATATCTTCAATACAAACGGTTATCTATACCAGGCTCCGGTGACGTTCTATACACAAAAGCACAGGTGGGACCTTGCTCCGGGATTTGAAAAAGGAGCCAGCAGCAGGTTTCAAAGGCTGATTCAACTGGAGTGTATGAGTTGCCACAACGGCTATCCGGGATTTGTAAGCACAAGTGAGAATAAGTACACTAAAGTAATGACGGGCATAGATTGCGAACGGTGCCACGGCCCGGGCAGCCTGCATGTGCAGGCACGGCAAACCAGTACACCTGTAGATACCTCTAAAGGGCCTGACTATACTATTGTGAACCCGAGAAGGCTCTCTACTGAGTTGCAGAACAATGTGTGCCAGCGCTGTCACCTGCAAGGCATTGCGGTACTTAATGATGGCAAAAACTTTTTCGATTTCCGGCCGGGCATGAAGCTGTCGGAAGTAATGAATGTGTTCATGCCGCAGTACGAGGGTGCACAGGATAAAATGATCATGGCATCGCATGTGGAAAGGATGAAGAAAAGCCCCTGCTATGTACAAAGCGGCAAAATGAGCTGCATTACCTGCCACGACCCTCATGTAAGTGTGAAATTCACACCCCGTACTAAGTACCTCAATGCCTGCCAGAACTGTCACGGAGCAGCGAAGGGTCAGCAACAATGTACAGAGAACACGCAGGTGCGGGCAGCTAAAAATAATGACTGCGTAACCTGCCATAAGCCGCATAACGGCAGTATAGATATACCACACGTTGCGGTTACCGACCACTATATCCGCAGACGCCCTGTTGCCGACTCTACACAAAAAAAGATCACAGCTTTCCTCGGGCTTAAATGCTTTAATAACGATAAGCCATCACCTATAACCACAGCCCGTGGTTTTATGGAATTCTATGAACGCTATACGCAATCAAGAGGCTTGCTGGATTCTGCAATACTATACCTGGACAAACAAAAAGACATAGAAGCCACCAAAAAGCAAAACAGGGATTATATAAGGGCCTACTATTTACTGAATGATTTTAAGACTGTAACTACCTATGCCAACGGATTAAAACCAGACGTGATGAACGATGCGTGGACAGCATACCGTATAGGCGAAGCATACTACCAGCAAGACCATGCAGATAGCGCACTGGCATGGTATAAAAGGGCTACAGAAGTACGGAAACACTCCCTGGACTTTGAAAACAAATACGGCATCTGCCTGCTGGCACTGAATAAACTGCCGGAGGCACTAACAGTGTTTCAGTTTGTGATCAGCGAGAACCCTAAGCATATAAGCGCCAACACCAACCTTGGCTATATCTACATGCAGCAGGGCAACAGTGCCATGTCATATGACTACCTGATAAAAGCAAACAGGCTTGATCCTGACTATGAACAGAACCTCATAAATCTTGCAGTTTGGTATCACGGAAATAGTGAGAACGACAAAGCAAAGCGCAGCCTGGAGCACCTGCTGAAAAAACATCCCGCTAATGAGCGTGCCAAGGCTATGCTGATAGATCTGGCTCAATAAAAAATGCCACCCTGTAATAACAGGATGGCATTCGGATTATTCAAATAGTAATTACAGTGCTGCTTTGTAGCGCATTTCTACCTCAGCCCAGTTGATCACATTCCATATTGCCTTCAGGTAGTCCGGGCGGCGGTTCTGATACTTCAGGTAATAGGCATGTTCCCATACATCAATACCCAGTATCGGGTGGCCCTTAACTTCAGCCACATCCATCAGTGGGTTATCCTGGTTAGGTGTTGATGATACCACAAGTTTACCATCGCTCACCAGCAACCAAGACCAGCCACTACCAAAACGGGTAGCACCTGCAGTACTCATTTTTTCTGTCAATGCATCCAGCGATCCGAAAGTTTCGTCAATTGCTTTTGCAAAGTCGCCGGTTGGTTTGCTACCGTTATTACCCAGTATGCTCCAGAACAAAGTATGGTTATAATGTCCGCCACCGTTGTTGCGCACTGCTGCGGGGTAGGCTGATATATTCTCCATCAGTTCTTCTAGTGTCTTTGTCTCACCATCTGTACCGGCAAGAGCCTTGTTCAGATTATCTACATAAGCCTGGTGGTGCTTGTCATGATGGATCTGCATGGTCTGCGCATCAATATGCGGTTCAAGCGCATCAAAAGCGTATGGTAATGCGTGAAGTGAATGTGCCATTTTATAGTTTTTAAGTTTATGATTTATAAGGTAAAGTTAAGCTAATGAGTAGTGAAATACTATATAGTAAATTAAGATAGGGTTATAATTAAATAGTTGGATACAATGTATAAATTTATTCAATGTATATTAATACTGTAAGTCACAATCATTGGTCAAAAATATAACTGGTATAATATCATTTGGCTTTATAATGTCATAAGGAAACCCTGTGCCAAATTCCGTAAATTGCAGTTAAGATGAGTAAAGTGGAGCAACAAACGGCGGATGCGGGATTTATAGAAGTGCTGGGTGCACGTGTGCACAACCTGAAGAATATAGATGTAAGTATCCCTAAAAATAAATTAGTGGTCATTACAGGTATCAGTGGCAGCGGCAAATCTTCGCTGGCATTCGATACGATATTTGCAGAAGGGCAGCGCAGGTACATGGAAAGCTTTGCGGCTTATGCCCGCCAGTTCATGGGCGACCTTGACAGGCCGGATGTAGATAAGATCACCGGCCTCTCCCCTGTTATATCTATTGAGCAAAAGACTACCAACCGTAATCCACGCTCTACCGTAGGTACGGTAACAGAGGTATATGATTTTATGCGCCTGCTGTTTGCCCGTGTTGCTGAGGCATACTCGTACAATACCGGCAAGAAAATGGCCAAGTTCAGCGAGGAAGAGATCGTGGCGCATATCCTGCAGAATTTTTCAGGAAAAAAGATAATGCTGCTGGCACCCATAGTAAGAGGCCGTAAAGGACATTACCGCGAACTGTTTGAACAACTACGCAAACAGGGCTACCTGAAAGTGCGTGTAGATGGTGAAGTGATGGACCTGAAAGAACGCATGCAACTGGACCGCTACAAAATACATGACATAGAACTGGTGGTGGACCGTCTGCTGGTGCAGCAGGAAGGGCTGACACGTATGAGCCAGAGCATTCAGAAATCACTGCAAATGGGCAAGGAGCTGATGTTTGTAGCAGATGTGGACAAGAACACTATTAGCCAGTACAGCAAGCAACTGATGTGTGCTGATACAGGCATATCATACGAGGAGCCATCGCCTAATACATTTTCTTTCAACTCACCTTACGGCGCCTGCCCTAAATGCAAGGGACTAGGCAGTGTGTACCAGGTGAATATGCAGGAAGTGTTGCCGGATATGACTAAGACCATCAATGAAGGTGGCATAGCGCCATTGGGTGGCGAGCGCGATGCCTGGTCATTTAAAATGGCAGTGATACTGGCAAAGAAAAATAAGATACCACTGGACACGCCGCTTAATAAGATACCACAGAAACAACTGAACATACTGCTGTATGGTAATGAAGACGGCGTGATCACTTACACCAACGATGAGCCCGATACCTACCACGAAACAGTGGTGCAGCATAATTATGAGGGCATCATCAATATGGTGCTCCGGTGGTTTAATGAGACCACAAGTGAGGGTGTGCGTACATGGGCGGAAAATTTCATGGAGTTGAATACCTGCCCTGAGTGCAATGGTGCACGACTGAGAAAAGAAAGCCTGTTCTTCAAATTTGATGGAAAGAATATTTCCGAACTGTCAGCAATGTCATTGCAGGAAATGATGAATTGGTTCACAAATGTGGAAGAAAGGCTGAGCAACAAACAGAACCAGATAGCAAAAGACATTCTGAAAGAGATACGTGACAGACTCCACTTCCTGCTGGATGTAGGGCTACATTACCTTACTGTAGATCGCCCCACCCGCACATTGAGTGGCGGTGAGTCTCAACGTATAAGGCTGGCAACACAGATCGGATCACAGCTTACAGGCATCACTTATATACTGGATGAACCGAGCATAGGTTTACACCAGCGGGACAATCAACGCCTGATCAATGCGCTGAAGAACCTTCGTGATGGTGGCAACTCCGTATTGGTAGTAGAGCATGATAAAGACATCATGCTCGCATCAGACCATTTAATAGATATTGGTCCGGCGGCGGGTATGCATGGCGGCCGGGTGGTAAGCGCAGGCACACCTGCTGAGATATTATTGCAGAACACTACCACATCCCGATACCTGAATCACACGCTGCAGATAGAAGTACCGCAGGAAAGAAGGAAAGGGAATGGCAAAAAACTGGTATTGGAAGGCGCAACAGGTAACAACCTGAAGAATGTATCCATCAAGTTGCCATTGGGTACTTTCATTTGTGTGAGTGGTGTATCTGGCAGTGGCAAGAGTACTATGATCAATGAAACACTGTACCCGTTACTGGGCAAGCATTGCTACCACAACTTCAAGCAGGCACCCATGCCTTATAAAAAAGTGCAGGGACTGGAACATATAGACAAAGTGATAGAGATAGACCAGAGCCCTATAGGCCGCACACCCCGTAGCAACCCTGCCACGTACAGCGGGTTCTTTAACGAGGTAAGGCAACTGTTTTCACAAGTGCCTGAAGCCAAAATAAGAGGCTATACAGCAGGCAGGTTCTCATTCAATGTAAAGAGCGGCCGCTGCGAGGAATGCCAGGGTGGTGGTATGCGTGTGATAGAAATGAACTTCCTGCCCGATGTATATGTGCCTTGCGAAAAATGCAACGGCAGGCGGTACAACAGGGAAACACTGGAAATACGCTACAAGGGCAAATCCATATCTGACGTACTGAACATGACCGTGGATGAAGCAGTTGAGTTCTTTGT
>CAYZKL010000032.1:31657-36659 GCA_964478855.1 uncultured Flavipsychrobacter sp. | reverse complement strand
ATGCCTGTGTGATGTTGGTAATGCCGGAACGGAGCCTGCGGGCAATACGATCATCAAAAACGGGATATTGCTTTTGTACCGACCTGAAGGAGAATTTCTCCATCATGGCTGTCTTCTTATCCCAGCTAAGGGTAAGCACGCTGTTATTGAACTTATAACTCCATACCGTCTTTTTCTTTCCCTCTTCCACAAAGGCAGGCTTACCCAGGATACCGGTTATGCGGTCGGGCGTGGCTGTGGTAGGCGTAAGACTGATGAGGGAAAGCAGGTCCTTACTGTTCACATCAACCGCACGGGCACAGGCAACAACCATCAATAAGGGCAATAGTAACAACAAAACTTTTTTCATAACTCACATTTTCTACTAACTTTATTCCACAATAGCATGCGGCATGCTCAATATAACACAATTTTCCTGCCAAATGCGTTTTACACATGAAAAAATCTCAAAACATCATCCTTTCTGCGGTGCTTCTCGCCGCCATATCGTCCTGCGATAATAAGAAACAGGACGAATGGAGCGATGGGAAAGACCAATATGGCCGCACCCGCGACACCAGCATCTACAAGGACGGGCAATACCACTATTACCGATACTACGGCCTGGGCTGGTACCTGCTGAGCAGGAACAACATGATCAATACAGGTGCATATATGCCCGCCAGCGCAAGTGAAATATCTGCGAGGTCTTTTACCCCACGGGCCGCAGCGGGCAGAGTGCGTGGTGGCGGCTTCGGGCGGTCGGCACATTTTTCATCAGGTTCATAAAAGCACCTATGCAACGACATATCATCACCCCAAGGAAGAACTGGGAAGAGAAAATAAAGGAGCAGGGATTCCTGTTCTACAAGCATGATTCGTACTACAGCGAAACGGCAGCGTATGAGTTTACCGCAGCAGAAGTGGACCAGATAGAAGCAGCGACAGCAGATATATTTGATAAGTGCATAGCCGTGGTGGACCATGTGATCAAGAACGACCTGTGGGATAAATTCTTCATACCGAAAGAATATGCAGACCTGATAAAGTGGAGCTGGAACGAAGATATGCCGAGCTTTTATGGCCGTATGGACCTGGTATTCAATAACGGTGAAATAAAATTGCTGGAGTTCAATGCCGATACACCGACATCGCTACTGGAAACCAGCGTGATACAATGGTACTGGCTGCAGGACCATGACAAAAGCCTGGACCAGTTCAACTCGATACACGAAAAACTGCTGGCGCATATGAAAGTATGTGCACCTTACCTGTATGGCGATAAGGTGCTGACATTTGCCTGCGCCAAAGACAACCTGGAAGACCTGATGACTACCAAGTACCTGCAGGATGTGGCAGACCAGGCTGGGATAAGAACAAGCTTCCTATACATGGACGAAATAGGGGCTGATGATAAGGGGGAGTTTTACCGGACAGACGGCACTGCGATCACAAACATCTTTAAGCTGTATCCATATGAATGGTTGTTTCACGAGGATTTTGGCAAGTACCTGCCCGGCACAAGGGAAAGTACCCTATGGATAGAACCGGCCTATAAAGCACTGTGGAGCAATAAGATGCTACTGGTGTACCTGCACGAACTTTTTCCTGACTGTAAATACATATTACCGGCCAGTTATTCGGCAAAAGAAGTGGTGTACAGGCCGGGGCGGTATGTGCAGAAACCGGTTTACTCGCGTGAAGGGGCCAATGTAAAAATCGTAAAGAACAGCGAAACATTGGAACAGACCTCTGGCGAATACGGCGAAGAGGGCTATGTGATACAGGACTATGCCGAACTACCTGACTTTAACGGCAACCACCCTGTCATAGGTAGCTGGCTGATAGGCGGTGTACCGGCAGGTATGGGCATACGTGAATCGGACGGGCTGATAACGGGTAATACCAGCAGGTTTGTGCCGCATTTTTTCAGGTAGGAATTTCTAACCCTATTTTCACCCACATTATAGCGGGCTTATCATTGTATAATATGATGATAAGGTGCTATTTTTAACCTTTCAATATTCAGATATGCGCAATACTGTATGGCTCTTGGTAGCCTTATTCTCAGGCCAGGTAGTACTGGCCCAGGGAAAGAAACAAATAACACTTGAGGACCTCTGGAAAAACAGCACCTTCCGGGTGAAGGACGTACCGGGTTTCAATGCCATGAAAGATGGCAGGCACTATACCCAGATAGACCGTGATGGCAAAAGAGCATACATAAGGGTATATGACCTGGAAAAAGGCAAACAGGACCGCACCCTGTTTGACAATGCTGCTGTGAAAAATAATACAACCGACATCAATGTAGATGCTTACACATTCAGCAAGGATGAGCAGAAAATGCTGCTGAAATCAGAAAGCGAGAACATATACCGGCACTCTGTACTGAACAAGGTATACGTTTACGATATCAATGCTCATTCGCTGAAGTTGCTCAATAGTGAGAAGGTATTGCATGCAACATTTTCGCCGGATGGCAGCAAGGTGGCATTTGTAAAGGGTAACAACCTGTACTACAAAGACCTGGAAACCGGCAAGACCATACAGGTGACAAAGGATGGCGAAAAGAACAAGATCATTAATGGTAACTGTGACTGGGTGTATGAAGAGGAGTTTGCATTCACAAGAGCATTCGACTGGTCGAAGGATGGAAGATACCTGGCTTACTACAGGTTTGACGAAAGCGAGGTGCCACAATACACTATGGCGAAGTACACGGGCCTGTATCCTGAACAATACACATTCAAATACCCGAAAGCAGGTGAGCGCAACTCGGCAGTGGAGATACATATCTATGATGTGCAGGACGACCACACCATAAATGCGAATGTGGGCGAAGAAAAGGACCAGTACATACCTCGCATCAAGTGGACAGAAAACCCTGGCAAGCTGTGCATATACCGCATGAACAGGTTGCAGAACAAACTGGAACTGTTGCTTGCCAATGCGGAAGACGGCAGATCGTCGGTGATATATACAGAAAAGAACAAGTGCTATATAGGTGTAGATGATGAGTTAACATTCCTGCCTGATGAACAATCGATGATCATGCGCAGTGAGCATGATGGGTATAACCACCTGTATGTATGTAACTGGAAACAGAATAAAGTAGAGGATATCACCAAGGGCAACTTTGATGTGGACGCACTGGTGGGAATTGACCTGGAAAGGAAGCTGGTGTATTATACTGCAGCAGTAACATCGCCAATGGAAAGGAACCTGTATGTGACCGACTGGAGCGGAAACAACAGGAAGTGCCTGACCCCTGAAAAAGGGATGCACTCCATAACACCATGCGCAGGTTATAACTTTTTCATAGATAAATATTCGAGGCTGGATAAAGTGCCGGTTTATCACCTGCGCAATGCTAACGGCAGCATTATCCGCACACTGGAGGATAATAAAGCGCTGGAAGCAAAGATGAAGGAGTATGCGCTGGGCAATATCAGGTTCATGAGGGTGAAGGGTGCGGAAGACAGCCTGAACGCATGGATCATCACCCCACCCAACTTTAACAAGAAGAAAAAATACCCTGTACTGATGTATCAATACAGCGGACCGGGATCGCAGGAAGTTGCAGACCGTTTCCCTGTGGGTAATTTCTTCTGGCACCAGATGCTGGCAGAGAAAGGATATATAGTAGTATGTACAGACGGTACCGGTACGGGCTACCGTGGTGAGGACTTCCGCAAGAAGACCTACCTGCAACTGGGCAGGTACGAAAGCGACGACCAGATAGCTGTGGCAAAGAACCTGGGCAAACTACCTTATGTGGACAAGAGCAGGATAGGCATTTGGGGCTGGAGTTATGGCGGCTTTATGAGCAGCACCTGCCTGATGAAGGGCAACGATGTATTTAAAGCGGCAATAGCAGTGGCACCGGTTACCAACTGGCGCTACTACGATAACATTTATACAGAACGCTATATGCGCACTCCACAGCAAAACCCTACCGGGTATGACGAGAATGCACCGGAGAAGATGGCGGATAAGCTTAAGGGCAAGTTCCTGCTGATACATGGTACAGCAGATGACAATGTACACTTCCAGAACTCGGTGATGCTGACCAATGCACTGATCAATTCGGGCAAACAGTTTGAGAGCGAATACTATCCTGATAAGGCTCATGGTATATCCGGTGGGGCGACGAGATACCAGCTGTACACCCGCATGACCGACTTCATATTGAAGAATCTGTAAAATATCACGTTTAGTAACTGAGCCCGGCTATTTGGCCGGGCTTTTATTTTTTAGGGCTCGTGCGGTATAGCTATGAAGAATGTATTTTTGGGAACTAAATGGATAATTCCGAAGCAAATCTGCAGTTATCATCTCCTTTCCGTTTCCTGTCGCGGCAGGCTAATAAGGTCATTATTCCGGGAATGGATGGTGCGTCACTTTATGTGGTGAGCAGGTTCTTTGGGAGGAAGATACGGACTATGAGGATCCAGGAGCGGGCAGCGGCTGTTACCTATAACTTCCTGATGGCGATGCCGCCATCATTCCTGTTCCTGTTCTCACTGGTGCCTTACCTGCCACTGAAGAACGTGGAGCAAACCATACTGAACACGCTGAAACTGATAACTCCTAACCAGAAGATATACCTGAGCGTGCGCCATATAGTGAGCGACTTTATGAACTCGCAACATAAGGATGTATTGTCTTACGGATTGATACTGGTGCTGTTCTTCTCATCGAACGGGATGATGGGGCTGATGAGGACGTTTGATAACAGCATGGCAGCACCTGTGATAAAACGAACGGGCATGCAACGCCGGTGGACAGCTGTAAAACTAACCATTATGCTGATAGGTGTTACCATAATAGCAATATCAGTACTGGTAACACAAACCAAGCAGATCAATAAATTCCTGCTAAAGACATTTCATACCGTATTGGCGGTAAAAATCGTGAGCTTTATTATCTTGGTACTGGTGGTATTCATTGCCATATCGCTCATATACCGTTACGGACCTTCACTAACACAGCGATTCAGATTCGTATCAGCGGGATCTGT
>CAYZKL010000032.1:20094-31647 GCA_964478855.1 uncultured Flavipsychrobacter sp. | reverse complement strand
GAACAATTTATCTTCTTTTTCATATTTGGCTGCATCGTCAACCATTTTATCAATTATAACAAGGTATATGGTTCCATAGGGTCGCTGATCGCCTTTATGGTGTGGCTTTGGCTCAATACCATCATCATACTATTGGGGTACGAACTGAATGTGAGTATCTTGCTGGGCAAATTATCAAGGGAGGATAATGATGAAGAGGACTAAACTAACGGCAATCATAGTGATGATATTCATGCTTGTATTTACGGCATGTAATAACCCAGATAGCGTACCCAGTAATGTGACCTATACAGAGCATGTGGCACCGATACTGTATAAGAACTGCACCACATGCCACAGACCTGGTGGCGGAGCACACTTCTCACTGGTGAGCTATGAAGAAGCCAAGAAAAATGCCGCAGCCCTTGCTTATGTGACACGTGAAAGGCTGATGCCGCCATGGCCGGCAGACCCGCATTATACTGAGTTTGCAGGGCAAAGGGTCATGACCGAGCGTGATATAAAAATACTGGAGCAATGGAGCAAGGACGGAGGACCTGAGGGCCCGAAAGAAAAAATGCCTAAGCTACCGGACTACCCTATGGGCTCTGAGCTACGAACACCGGATATGCGCATTGCAGTGCAACCAACCTTCCTGAAAGGTAACAGCCCGGACAAATTCCTGCTGGTAAAAGTACCTTATGAATTGCCCAACGATACATTTGCCGCAATGATAGAATTTGTACCCGGCAATAAAAACCAGGTACACCACGTGAACGGGGATATGGTGAAATACCAATTTGATAAAAAGGGCAACGTATTTGCAGGAGATCGTGTAGTGGATATGGTGAACGATACTGCATCCCTGTTACAGGCATACCAACGACTAGGGTTACCAAATGATGACGGCACTTATCCTGAGTTGCAGAAATCTGTCGTGAATTACCTGCCCGGCGTGGTGGGCCAGTTGTACCCGGAAGGAATAGGTGGTTACTACCTGCCCCGCAAAGGCCTGTTCCTGCTGAATGACCTCCACTACGGATTTACTAAAGAACAAGACATTACAGACAGTTCATACATCAACATATTCTTTGCAAAGACACCGCCGAGGAGACCCGCACAGGAATTCCAACTTGGCACTATAGGGGTAGCCCCTGTTGAGCCGGACCTGGTGATACAACCCAACACGGTGAAGCATGTATGGAGCAGGTACACTATACCGGCTGACATATCCATATTGACGGTTAACCCGCATATGCACCTGCTGGGGCAGAGCTTTAAAGCTTATGCGCTGAAACCCAACGGCGACACCATACGGCTGATATCTATACCAAGATGGGATTTTAACTGGCAGTACTTCTACACATTCAAAAAAATGGTGAAGATACCAAGGGGCAGCACCATAGTAGCAGAAGGCATCTACGATAATACCCGCAAGAATCCGAATAATCCATTCAGTCCACCGCAGCTGGTACAGGACAATAAAGGCAGTATGAAGGCAACAGATGAGATGTTCCAATTCATCATCACTTACCTGCCTTATGAACAGGGTGATGAAAACATAAGCCTGGAATAAAGCACTTTGTACTGTACCCGATTACCGTTATTTTTACATAAAATAAAAAATATGAAAACTACCATCCTGGCAATTGCCACCTTATTTGCGTCAGTAGCTACAACAACTGTTTCAGCACAGCTACAATTTACAGACAAACTAAACATAGGCGATGACCTGCCTGCCAAGACCACATCGCTCAGTAATGCGCTGGGCAATGCAACAACGCTGGAAGCTGCAGCCAAAGAGAATGGCCTGCTGGTGATGTTCTCCTGCAACACATGCCCGTTTGTGATCAAGAACGAACAAACAACACAAAAAGTAATGGAGTACGCCACTGCTCATAAAGTGGGCATGGTGATCATTAACTCGAACGAGGCTAAACGTACCGGTGATGACTCGTACGAGGCAATGGCAAAATATGGCAAATCGCAGAACTACAAAGTACCTTACCTGGTAGATGAAAACTCTAAACTGGCAGACCTGTTTGGCGCCAACCATACACCTGAGGTATTCCTGTTCAACAACAAAGGTAAGCTGGTGTATAAAGGTGCTATGAACGATAACCCATCAGATCCGGGCAGCTTCAAAAAAATGTATGTGGCTGATGCGGTAGATGCAATGATAGCAGGCAAAGCAGTAGACCCGGCTAAAACAAAGTCTATAGGTTGCAGCATTAAAAGGAAAGCATAGTACCAATTCATAATCATTTCGTAAGGCCCCGGATATACCGGGGCCTTTTCTTTTTGCAGTGAGCATATTTGCATTATACAAATTAGATTATTACATTTAGTTTAAAATATACACACATGACCTATTCCCGAATCATAAAAGCAATGTTGAGTGTATTGCTGATATTTTTGTCTGCCAGTGCATTTGCACAAAGCAGTACCGTACTGTGGAAAAAACGGGTGACAAGACTCATTGATATACGCCCACCGGGAGAAGCGAAAACAACAAATACGGTGGGTGTAACGCTGCTGGAAACGCTGGTAAAAGAAATGCAATCAGGCAAACTGGATGGCTACTCCAACATAGATAACGAATTTTCTACAAAGCTATCGGCCGATGTAATGAAGGAAATGACTGCAACAAAAACAGATACTGTATATACTGTAAACGCCAAGACAAAGAAAAAAGAGAAACGCATAGTGCAGCGCAACCTGAATTACGACCTGATCTATAAATACAGGACACTGGAAGAATGGACCTTTGATCCGGCAACCCTGCAAACAGAGATACAGATAACCGGGATAGCACCCATAAGGGAAGTGCATGGCGATGACGGCTCATTCAGGGGGCACCAGGCGATATTCTGGGTAAAGTACGGGCCCGCGCAAAACCTACTGGCCAGGTATGAGCAGGAGCATCCTGACAACAGGCTCACTGCGCTTATATGGAAGGACTATGCCAAAAATGAACCAAAGCAGTTTGCCCTGAAAACAGCGACCAAAGAATGGGCAAAGCAACTGATCCGTAAAATAAACGTTGTAGCTACCGACGAAAAAGAGAACCAGTTAAAACCTGCATTTGACGACCAGTCGCTACCGGAACTTATAAAAGATGAGGTCGTAGCTATGAGTATCCCGGCATACAACAATAGCTACAACAACTTTACCGACCCGTTAGCAAAAGAAACTATTTACAACTTACTGAAAGGCAAAATTGATAGCATACCTGTAGAAGACCCCGTTACCGGAAATATCGTTGTTGCTACCATTCAGCGATATGATTTCAAATCTCCGTCATCCTACAATCTTGCCGTGCTTGAAAACTGGACATTCCAGCCACAGGAAGGGAAAACGACAATAAAAGTGGGAGGCATAGGACTATTACAAGAAACTCTGATCAGCGGCACATCTTCAATATCCCCGATATTCTGGATCAAGTATAGTGATGCTGCCGCTAAAATAGCGAAGTATGACCAGTACCATCAGCCTGCATCAGTAGCAGCATATATCTGGAACAGTTATTTTCAGTCGGAGGATAAGCCGGAATTTGTACGGTGATAAATGATGTAGCAAATGATGAACAGGGTAATCATATTTTTAGTGTTGTTCTGTAACTGCAGTAATGCAATTGCCCAGGATGCCAAAGCCTGGAAAAAACGTGTATCCCGAACTTTATTTGTGAATCAGAACAATAATTATAAAGAACAGCATAAAGATGCTCCTTGCCTGATCGAAGTAATACTGCAGGGAATCAGATCAGGGAAGATCACTGCGTACTCCAACATCAACAATTATTTCACCACCCCACTTTCCATAGCTGACATCAACAGGTTAACAGGCCCTGAAATTGAAATTATACATTTTACAGACTCAAACGGGAAAGAAGAAATTATTAAAGAGGAAAAAGAATTCGATCTGAAATCTTTGCATCAATTCAGGATACTTGAAGAGTGGACATTTGACCCTGTAAAACTGCAAACGGAAATACAAATCACCGGTATAGCTCCGCTAAAAGGTATAAGTGGAGCAGACGGTTCTTACAGAGGAGTGCAGGCAATATTCTGGATGAAATACAATGACATTAAAAACATTATTGCAGACTATGAGTCATCAACATCCGATAACAGCCTCACCAAAAGCATATGGAACGACCATTCAGAGGACAACCCATTCAGCGAAGGCTATAAGGAGGAAGAATACCCCAATAAGCCGCTGTGGCAAAAAACAGTTTTAAGATCAATGTGGCCAGAGTACAGGCTATGGAACACTGAAGAAAAACAAGGTATGCGTGAAAGCAACCTACGTGATGAGCGCACAGACAGTACGTGGATACAAATACTTGCACCTTCCATCAATTCGGGCAAACTTCCCGTGTACAGGTCACACTCCGGCAACGAGTTGCTTTCCATCGCCGATATTCAACAGATACCACCTACAAGAACCGATAGCTTGCCTGTAGAAGACCCGGTGACCGGCAACTTTGTCATAAAGGTGATCAAGTATACATATGAGCATCAAAGTAATCAACTATCGGGCATAGGGACAGCCGAATGGTGGGAGTATGACCGTATTGCCGGAACAACCAAAATAAAAGTATTAGCAATAGCACCTATTTACAGGACAAAGATTGATGGCAGTTTTCAGCTATCGAAACCCGTATTCTGGATCAGGTACAAGGATATGGCCCCACTGCTGGCACAATATGAACAATACAACCCCGGCAACACCCTGGCAGGTATGATCTGGAACAACTACTTGTCATTCGACGTAAAACCGGAAAGGATCAAGTAACTACCTCCAATACTAACTATTGATATTTGCATCCTAATATTTTTCTAATTACATTTATAACAAAATTAATAGGTTATGAAGATGCTAACTATATGTAAATCACTATTTACAACAGCATTGTTATCTCTATGCAGTACAGCGTTCGGGCAAACTGCAATGAATGGCACACCTACAGCCCCTCCGGCTGCTCCGGCACCTGTACCATCGGGACCGGTATGGAAAAAGCAGATAGCGCGTGTAGTGGATATGGGTAAGAATGTGGATACTGTGTCGCGCAGGGTAAAGGATGTTAGTTCGGACTATTCGCTGATGGAAATGTTTGTGAACCTTGCAAAAGCAGGTAAAATTCCCGCGTATTCCAACTACGACAGGGGCTTTCCCACCAAATTATCTGTGCCCGACATCACTAAGATCATCAACAACCTGACCACAAAACGCGACACTACACTGGTAATAGACCCGGTAACAGGCAAACAATCGACCAAAGTAACTACACGGGAATTCAGTTTTGACCTGATACATAAATACAGGGTACTTGAAGAATGGTCTTGCTATGCGGGCAATGCAAAAACAGAAGTTCAGATAGTAGCCATAGCCCCTGTACGTGATATATTCAACGATGACGGGCAGTTTCGCGGAGTACAGGCTCTGTTCTGGCTCAAGTACACTGATATAGCAGCCATACTTGCCCGCTATGACCAGTACCACCCTACTAATACCCTGATGGGCAAAGTATGGGATGATTATTTTGCAACAGATCCGGCGCAAAAGTAACCCCTGCTCAACATTTCTAAACCGGCGCTTATTCATGCAACGTACCGCACCTAAAGCCATACTGATAGTCATGCTTGTGGCTATAGCACATGTATGCACAGCACAGACGGACGAGGTAAAAAAATTACTTACTGATGCCAGGCAAAAAAGCTATCCCGAAAATGCGGTGATGGTGCTGCGCGCCGACTCGGTGGCAAGAGCAACAAAGGATGTGGCTGGACAGGCAGCGGCAAACAACGCAGCAGGTGGTATTTACTACTCACGCGATGCCGATAAAGCAATAATGCACCTGCAAAAAGCCAGGGACCAGTACACCAGCCTGAACAATAAAAAAATGGCGGCATACTGTATGCAAAACATAGCGTTTGCTTATGAAGAGCAGAAGAACAATGTACCTACGGCACTGGACTATACCCGTAAAGCACTGCTGCTACGCACAGAGCTAAAGGACACCATGGAGCAGGCCAATATGTATAAGTACCAGGCATACCTGCTTGGGATATTGCAGAACTTTAGCGCCGCAAAGAAAAGTGCATGGCAGGCAATAGCTTTATATAAGGCTAAGAACTTTGGTATGGGTGTAGCAGTAAGCTATCGTGACCTGGCCACTATATATGAAGAAGAGCACAAAACGGACTCCTGTATCTTTTACTACCTGAAAGCAAAGACCACCTGGAAGGAGGCAAACGGCGAAATAAGCCGAATATACGGATGGAACAATGACCTGCTACGCATATACACAGCAGGCAACAAAATACCTGAAGCAGGCGAAATATTTGCAGAAAATGAAGCAATAGATGCGACCGGCTTCTACTATACCGATAAGCTGAATTTTTACAAAGTGAGCAATATGTACTTTGCCAAGAGCCATGACGATAAAATGGCTACCAAATACATGGTAAAGGCCAACAACATGATAGACAGCCTGCGGCAAAAAGGAATAAAACCCGAATAGAGCCTCCCCCGCGATATCACCCTACCAATAAACATTTTCGTATCTTGAGCCCCTAATGGTACAAGTAGGACAATACAATACGCTTAAAGTAATCAAGGAAGTAGATTTTGGCATGTACCTCGACGGAGGTAAGGATGAGATACTGCTACCCAAACGGTTTGTGCCAGCAGGGCTGCAAGCCGATGATGAAATAAAGGTATTTGTATATCATGATAATGAAGGCAGGCTGATAGCAACCACGCAGGTGCCACTGGCTACTGTAGGCGAAATAGCCATGATGGAAGTGGCAGATACCAACCCAAGCGGAGCGTTCCTGAAATGGGGTATTATGAAGGATGTATTCGTGCCTATATCGCAGCAGGAAAAAAGAATGAAAGCCGGAGATAAGCGGCTGGTAAGGCTATATATAGACGAAAAGACCGGTAGAGTAACAGCTACCGAAAAAATAGATAAATACCTGAGCAACTACGAGCTGACCGTAAAGGAACATGAAGCAGTATCGCTGGTAGTGTACCAAAAAACCGATATAGGCTACAAAGCGATCGTGAACAGCAAGCATATGGGTGTGCTGCACTACAACGAGGTATTCCGGGAACTGGCAGTAGGTGAAAAAGTGGACGGATTTGTGAAACACATACGTCCCGACAATAAGATAGATATATCACTTGGTACAAAAGGCTATACCCGCATACCGGGAGAAGAAGGGAAAATAATATCACTGTTACAGGAAAACAGCGGCTACCTGCCCTACAATGACAAATCGGCCCCTGAAGATATTTATGCCTTTTTCGGGATGAGTAAAAAGACATTTAAAATGGCGCTGGGCGCACTTTATAAAAAACGCAAGGTATCATTCAGCCAGACCGGCATGAAACTGGAAGAAGGTGAATAACCTAAAATAAATGACCCCGCAAAAGCGGGGTCATTTATTTTAGCGCCTCCAATGTCCGGGTATCCATACCCAGCCGTGGGGCCTGTGGCGCCAATGACCCGGCACCCACCTCACCCTATCGCGTGGAGGTTCGGCCCAGCGGCCACCTACAAATACATAAGACTGCCCACGTGGTTCCCAATCTTCCTCTATCCACACATGGCGCGGACCGGGAGACACCACACGTACATATTTAGGGCGTTCGGGCCTCACCCTTACAATTATCTGAGCATCTGCAGTATACGCTCCTACCGAAAGGATCACTGCCAGCATCACCAATATTTTCTTCATGTTTTTCATAGCATCGAAGTTTTTTCGCTTTATCTGATAAAAATTTCATGCCTTAGTTTAATTGATCCTGATAATTTTCACTGCCTTTAACAATCAATACTTTATCAACTTACAGGGTATTCCATTAAATTCGCATCATGGCAGCCAAAAAGAAGAAACGATCAAAAACAGGCCTCTATATCGGGTTGATTATCATAGGCCTGTTACTACTGGCTGCGTATAAAGTATTCGGACCAAATACAGGATCATTCACCCAGGGAGATTACCTGTACATACGTACCGGAGCTGATTATGAATCGGTAAAAACATCGCTGGAGCAAGGTGGGTTTGTGTCGGACATGACCAGCTTTGACTTGCTGGCAAAACAGGCTAAACTACCGGAACATGTTCATGCGGGCAAGTACAAGATCAAATCACAGATGAGCAACTTCAACCTGATACGGATGCTGCGCTCAGGCAGGCAAAGCCCGGTGAAGCTGGTCATTAACAGGGTACGCACAAAACATGACCTGGTTTACCTGTTGTCCACGAGCCTTGAGCCGGATTCCAGCGTATTCAACCAATTACTCTCTGATAACCAGTACCTGTCTGAATTCGGGCTGGATACTAATACCATGATGTGTGGTGTGATGCAGGACACCTATGAATTTTACTGGAACACGAGTGCAGATAAAGCATTCAGAAAGATACATAAGAACTATACTCACTTCTGGACCAATGAGCGCAGGCAAAAAGTACAGCAGCACGGGCTAACACCGGTAAAGGCGATCATCATCGCATCGATAGTGGATGAGGAAACAAACATGAGCAGCGACAAGCCGAAGATAGCGAGCGTGTATATTAACCGTGTTCGTAAGGGGATGAGGTTGCAGGCAGACCCGACAGTGAAGTTCAGCGTTGGTGATTTTACCATCCGCCGTATTGCAGGGAAGATGCTGGATAATCCATCACCTTATAACACCTATGTGTATGCAGGGCTGCCGCCGGGGCCGATATGCACGCCTGCGGTCAGTTCAATAGAAGCAGTGATCAATTCTCCGGAAACAGATTATCTATACTTCTGTGCAAGCCCGAATTTTGATGGTCATTCCATTTTTGCTGCCACATATGAGGAACAGATAAAGAATGCACATGCCTACCAGCGTGCATTAGATGCGCGTGGAATACATTAAGCTACAACCTGCTTTTTCCTGGTTTTGAGGGCCAGGTATGTGTAATAGACCAAAAGCAAAATGATACCTGATACAAACAGGTAGATAGCGTACTTCTTGTAAAGTTTTTCCACGCCCATAAATTCTGTCAGCATCCATACGGAGTTGGCAGATATCCAGAAGCAGACTGCAAGGTTGTGAATAAATTCAGACTGATCGGACCGGGAGCGCCATAGTATGTAAAAAGCTACAGAAAGCGTGGGGAATACCATGATGATACCACCAGGTTTCCAGAACATGGCCCAGCAGGCATCCTTTATAAGCCAGAGAAAAATATGTAAGTTCTCGATTGACCGTTGTTTAATCAGATCAAACTGAGTAGGTTGTGTAACCGTATCCTGTTGCATAAGTAGCTGTGTATAACCGGGCAAATTTAGCACATAGCAATGACCGTATAAGCAGAAAAAACAGCTACCTATGAGCGTTTTTTTAATTTTTTAGCATTTGAATTTTGAATTTTCATACCTTTGCGCCACATTTCAAAAAACGTTCTTTAATTAATCTCTCAAAATGAATACAGTAAAAGTCGCCATCAATGGCTTTGGCCGTATAGGCCGTCTTGCTTTCCGCCAGATATACAACATGGAAGGCATAGAAGTTGTAGCAATAAATGACCTTACAAAGCCAAATGTACTGGCTCACCTGCTGAAATATGACACTGCACAGGGACGTTTTGGCCAGGATGTAAACCATTCAGAAAATGCCATATCAGTAAATGGTAAAGAGATAAAGATATACGCACAGAAAGACCCTGCACAGATACCCTGGGGTGAGCATGGCGTAGATGTGGTACTGGAATGTACCGGTTTCTTTACAGACAAAGAAAAAGCTGAAGGCCATATCAAAGCAGGTGCTAAACGTGTAGTTATCTCTGCACCGGCTACCGGCGATATGAAGACAGTAGTTTTCAACGTAAACCACAATATACTTGACGGCAGCGAAACAGTTATCAGCTGTGCATCATGCACTACTAACTGCCTGGCGCCAATGGCTAAGGTATTGAACGATTCTTTCGGTATCGTTAATGGCCTGATGCTGACAGTACATGCCTACACTAACGACCAGAACACCCTGGATGCACCGCACCCTAAGGGCGATTTGCGCCGTGCACGTGCTGCTGCTGAAAACATCGTTCCTAACTCTACAGGTGCTGCAAAGGCGATCGGTCTTGTATTGCCTGAACTGAAAGGTAAACTGGATGGTTCTGCACAGCGTGTACCTACTGTAACCGGCTCACTTACAGAGCTTACAGTGATACTGGGTAAGAAAACCACAACAGAAGAGATCAATGCAGCTATGAAAGCAGCATCTAACGAAAGTTTTGGTTACAATACAGACGAAATAGTGAGCAGCGATATCATCGGTACTTCATTCGGATCACTGTTTGATGCTACACAGACCAAGGTAATGACCGTGGGTGATACCCAACTGGTGAAAACCGTAAGCTGGTATGATAACGAAATGAGCTATGTAAGCCAGCTTGTTCGTACTGTAAAGTATTTTGCAGGTTTGATCAGCAAATAAGTTAAATAAATATACTTTTAATAAAACCCGCGTTGTTTCAATGCGGGTTTTATTATTTTTACACCCCGTATTAATTACGATCATTTGTTTTTGACTTTTAACTTTCGACTTAATAATCATGTCTACATTTTCCAATCACAATTTTGCGAACGAGAAGGCGCTGATACGCGTTGATTTTAATGTACCGATAAAGAATGGTACAATAACCGATGACACCCGCATACGCTCAGCGGTACCTACCATAAAAAAGGTATTGGCAGATGGTGGCAGCGTGATACTGATGAGCCACTGGGGCCGGCCACTTAAAGACATAGAAAAGAAGCCCAACCTGACTCTGGCAGACTTTTCACTGAAGCCGATCTTAGCTCATCTTTCATCTGTATTGGGTACAGAAGTGCAGTTCAGCGATGACTGCATCAGTGATGATGCCGCACAAAAAGCGGCTGCGCTTAAACGGGGACAGGTGTTGCTGCTGGAAAACCTGCGCTACTACAAGCAGGAAGAAAAAGGCGATAAAGAATTTGCTGAAAAGCTATCGAAACTGGGCAGTGTATACGTAAATGACGCTTTTGGCACAGCACACCGTGCTCATGCATCTACTGCGGTTATAGCTGAGTTCTTCCCTGGGGATAAAAAAATGTTCGGACTGCTGATGGAAGGGGAAGTGATAGCGGCAGAAAATGTACTGCATAACAATAACCGCCCGTTCACTGCCATTATTGGCGGGGCGAAAGTATCAGATAAGATACTGATCATAGAAAACCTGCTGGAGAAAGCAACCGACATTATTATAGGTGGCGGCATGGCATATACCTTCTTCAAGGCAGAAGGTGGCATGATAGGCACATCGCTATGTGAGGATGACCGCCTGGATATGGCAAAAGACCTGCTGAAAAAAGCACAGGAAAAGAATGTATGTATTCACCTGCCTGCAGACAGTATTATAGCTGATAAATTTGCTGCTGATGCAGCTACATCTTCATCTCTGAGCAATGAGGTACCTGAAGGATGGATGGGCCTTGATATCGGGCAGATGGCGATAGCGCAGTTCAGCAAAATAATAGGAGAATCTAAAACCATACTATGGAATG
>CAYZKL010000032.1:15875-20084 GCA_964478855.1 uncultured Flavipsychrobacter sp. | reverse complement strand
CAAAGGCGATAGCTGAAGCCGTAGCTAAGGCCACTAAGAACGGAGCCTACTCACTGGTAGGTGGCGGAGATAGTGTTGCCGCGGTCAACAAATTCAATCTTGCAGACCAGGTAAGCTATGTATCTACAGGTGGTGGCGCAATGCTGGAATTCTTTGAAGGAAAAGAATTACCGGGGATCGCTGCTATAAAGAAATAATAATGCACTTAAAATAAGAAGCCCTGCAAACTAAGTTTGCAGGGCTTCTTTGTGTTTCATGATGCCAGGTAAATTATTTGATACAGATGTTCCTCACAGCAGCATACTGCTTGATGAATGCATAATTTTTTGTTCCTTCCATTTTCAGGGTTACACGATAAGGCACAACTTCCATAATACCAGTATTATCAGATACTACAGGCAACGCAGCCAGGTCTGCCGCAGAAATAGTAGCTGATGCAGCACTACCGGGATAAGTACGCAAGATAGAAGTGCTACCGGCAGCGATCATAACAATGATGCTATCTGCATTGGAAACCTTACCTGTGAATGTTACAGTAATACCGCTGCTGCGGGTAACTGTATCCGGCATTGTTCCTGTATAGTTAGGGAATGTCACGCTATGATTATACGTGAAAGCTGCAACACTACCTGCACCACCTACACTCCAGCTGCTGGTAGTAGTACCAAAGCTAAGGCTTGTAGGAGTCATACCTACAGTAGCTGTTTTGTAATAGCTGTTATTGGTCTGTTTTTCCAGCGCAATGCTGTTGACACTTACTGCACCTGCATCCACCATAGTACCGGTAGCGCCAGTGCTTGCAAAAAATGTAGCAAGGGCGTTTTCGGTAGAAATAGATACCGGGAACCCACCCGCATTATATGCAAAATCCAATTTAAGACTGATCAAAGCACCATCTACACTTGAAACAGTAGGCGTAGGCGCTGTTGGGGTTGCCGTAGTTGTGGGCGTTGGGGTTACTGTTGGGGTTGGCGTAACAACGCTGGTACTGTCCTTTTTGCAAGAAGAAATACTGGCTGCAAATGCGATACATACTGACGCAAAAATAATGGCTAACTTTTTCATATGTTTATTTGTTTGAGTGATAGTGCAAAAGTATATTAAGTGATCATACCGTCATATACGTACTTCACGGTATTTTTGAGTAAGTACTAGTAGGTATCCAAATAGGACAAATCACTACTTTGCTGTGTTCAGCATCTTAATTGTTGCTACATTACTTCTTTTTCCTGCGGGCGTTACCTGTATAGCCTTAAACTCCATATACTTTCCTTCAGGTACTGGGAACCGCAGTGCGGTTGAGTATTGCACATCAGTTTCCCGGGGATCGTAGCCATCTATTGTATAGTATATTTTTGCGCCTTCCACTGTGGGCTTAAGGTCTATTTTGAGCTCTTTCCCATTGGTAACGCTATCCTTATCCCTCATACCGGTAGGTACAGGCACCCTGCAATTGTAGCCCGCCGCTTCCAGTTTAGCCAAGTGATGCGCTACACGCTGTTCCGCAAAATTCTCATAATCTTTATTAGCAGTCTGTGTCCATGCTATTTCAGACAAGGCCAGCATCCGCGGCAATAACATGTACTCCGCCTTTGCAGTAGTAGCAATGTACTCCGTCCATAAATTTGCCTGCACCCCTATGATGTGCTTTTGCTGATCCTTGCTCAGCACAGCCGGTACAGGATCATAAGCATATACCTTAGACAGTGGCGCATTGCCCCCAATTGATAACGGCTCCTCTGATGATTTGCTTTGTGCATGATCAAAGTACAGGCCTGCACTACCCGGTGTCATGATCACATCATGACCAAGTTGTGCGGCTGCAATACCACCCTGCTCTCCACGCCAGCTCATTACAGTAGCATTTGGTGCCAGTCCGCCCTCCAGTATCTCATCCCAGCCTATTATACTGCGGCCCTGGGCATTAACGCTTTTCTCTATCCTGCCAATAAAATAACTCTGCAAGCCGTTCTCATCACGCAGGTTCTGGTCAGCGATCAATTGCCTGCAAAAATCCGATTTCTTCCATGCCTCCTTGGGTACCTCATCGCCACCTATATGTATGTATTTACCCGGGAACAACTGCACAACCTCATTCAGCACATCAGTAAGTATCTTAAAGGTTTCATCTGTTGGGCAAAACACATCATTGAATACACCCCAGGTTTCAGCTACTTTATGCTCCTTAGGCGGGTCGCAGCTTAATTCAGGGTAAGCCGCTATGGCGGCAAGCGCATGCCCCGGCATCTCTATCTCAGGCACTACATTGATGTAACGCTGTGCTGCATAGTTCACAACATCTATTACCTGATCCTGGGTGTAGAACCCGCCGTAAGGTGTATTGTCATACAGGTCAGAATCATTTCCTGAAAACTTGCCCACCTTTGTCTGAGCCCTCATACTACCTATCTCCGTAAGCTTTGGATACTTTTTGATCTCCAGCCGCCATCCCTGGTCATCAGTAAGGTGCCAGTGAAAATTATTCAACTTATACGACGCCATCACATCGAGATATTTTTTTATAAAGTCAACATCGAAGAAATGACGGGATACATCAAGGTGCATACCCCTGTATGCAAATCGGGGATAGTCAACAATTGCCGCACATGGCACTGTTGCATAACCGGCATTTGTACTGTGCAGCAGCTGTATCAAGGTCTGAACGCCGTAAAACATACCGGCACCTTTACCGTTAAGCGTTATACCATCATCCATGATATACAGCTGATAACCTTCCGCCGGAAGGTCTCCCTTTACATTTACCGAAAGCCGGATGGAATTTTTGAACTCCCTCTTTTTCTTATCCAGAGAGTTGATATCGGTAACGCTATTGCCATAGCCATTTTTCTTGAGCCATGCTGCAAAGAACTGAACTGACTTAGCACCGGGAGAGTCGGCAAGTATGATGGTTTCAGGGTTTAGCCTGAAATCTCCTTTCAGCTTCTTTACAGAAAAGGGAGCCGGTATTATCCCCAGGTTATGATCATTGCCCTGCGCAAATGCGTTAGCAGCTATGGCAAGTAATATCACTAAACATACATTTCTCATTTCAACTGATTTTTTAATTCTATGATCTGTTTGTCCACATTCCACCCTTCCACGGCAATAGCAGGTACAACACCTTGCACGGGTGTAAAATCTATACGTATAGCGCGTTGCTGACCGGGAACGACGGACACATAATTATTATCTGCAAAGGCTGGCAATATCCTTTTCTTTGTTTTTGCATCAATCAATGAAGTGCGATTAAAAAATGCTACCGGGTTACCGGGAGGATTAGTGATCACTACTTCTGCTTTACCTTTATCCAGCAACCTTGCCGTTACCGTAACGCCTGCTTTCGGCAATTCCTGCAGACCTGAATACTCACCCTTGGCATCCGGAAGCCAATAAAAATTCTCATCTATCAGGTTATCAAAAGAATCCGTTATCCCTACACTCAGGAACAGGCCTTCATCTTTTGTAAGAAATTTGAAAGCACTGTTGAAAGTAAAATACTCATCGCAGGACTGTGCGGGCAGTTGTACATACTTACCTGCAAGCTCTACCTCATAACCACTCATCTGGTAGTAACGCACCCACATGCGCACCTTGTTTATCTTCCGGTCATAACAATTAGCGATACGCACATTCCTGTATACAGGATCATACATTATGAGCAGCGGCTTTGCTCCTTCCTGCATACCAAATAATCCTGCATTCGGATCAAGGTAGGCATCATACATCTGCCCTACCATAGCGGTCCACGGATTCTGTGTCTTCCAGGCAATAACGCCGGTGTACCAATCCCACATGTGCGCCGTAAAACCCTCCATCAGTGCCCGGTACTGGTTGTAATTGACGAGTTGTGCTTTCTTAGCAAAATCTTTCACATCCAAAGGATGCCCGTATTTCTCAACCGACGAATCGTAAGCGGAATATTTATGATACCGCCACATGGTATCTACCATCCAGTTTCCGGACACTGTATCTCTTGCTGGTACTACCATATGATCGGCTGGCATAAAACGCTCCAGCGACTCATAATCACCAATACCAACCGAACCGATCTCTGAATTGAAAGGATAAGACCTATGCTCCCAGAAGTACCGCAAAGTTTGTAAATGGTACGGACCATCATGACTATGATACGACATACTGTCATCATTAGAATAAGGGAAGAAAAACCGGGTGCCATCCAGCTTTTTAATAACTGAATCTTTTAATTGC
>CAYZKL010000032.1:7487-15865 GCA_964478855.1 uncultured Flavipsychrobacter sp. | reverse complement strand
TATCAACAGGCGGACGTATCTCATTACCACCGCACCATAGTGCCAGTGAAGGATGATTGCGCAACATCAAAACCTGGTCTGCTACAGATATTACAAACAAGCTATGATCATCAGGATAATTTCTACGTGTGGTAGTATCTTCAGCCTTAAATGGATCCTCCCATCTTCCATTACAATCACCTGTCATCCACAGATCCTGCATCACCAGTAGCCCGTATTTATCGCATGCATCATAAAACTCAGGCCGTTCAGTGATACCACCACCCCATACCCTGACCAGATTCAGGTTCATATCCCTGTGATACCTGATCTCAGCATCGTAACGTTCCTTAGATGCCCTTAGCATAGCATCCGTGGTTATCCAGTTTCCTCCCTTGATGAATATGCGTTGCCCGTTAACTGCGATCTCGCGGCTTTGCGTATGACTGTTCCATGTTGCCTTGATTTCCCGGACGCCAAATGAAATATCCTCCTCATCAGATAACTGCCTGCCCGAAACAAGGAACCTGACTGTCATGCGATACATATTTTGCCTGCCGTAACCATTGGGCCACCATAAGCGCGGATCATTCAATACTAACGCAGGAAACACTACATTTTGTTTTGTATATGCCGCCAGCTTCACCTCTACAGAAAGAATAGTATCAGCAAGTTCATATTGCAATATACCTGACGCTTCACTACTACCCTCATTACTTACTTCAGTACTCACAGCCAATGTAGCAGGTGCCTGATCTCCGGAAACCTGCCGCACACCGGGAACACTCGTTATCACATGTGTGTTCGCAACAGTAACCTGCCCTGTCTTTTTAATGAATACTTTGTCCCAAATACCTGTATTACGATCACGCACAGGCTGTATCCAGTCCCAACCTGCCACATACTGGTTAGTGATGTTATGTGCTATAGTGCCATCACCACCCTGCCCACCGTTTGGATTACCTACCGGATCAGGCGGATAAACAATAACTGCAAGCCTGTTCTTTCCGGTCTTTGCTATATAGGGTGTGATATCGTATTGCTGCCGCAGGTACATGCTTTTGTATTGCTGCTCATTGACTTTATGCCCGTTCACATAAACATCGCAACTGTTATTTACTCCCCTGAACTGCAGCCACAGCTTATCTCCTTCAGCTAACTTTTCATCAAAGTCTTTTACAAACCAGTAAGTATAGTGTTCCCTGCCTGTAGTATAGATATCGGGTATCTGTTCATTATTCATACCGTAAAACGGATCGGGCACCAGTTTATTGAATAACAGTGAAGTAAGCACTGTACCGGGCACCACTGCCGACATCCATTTGGTAAGTGGGAACGTGGTAACTGATATTTCTTCACCTGTCCTGTTGACCGATGATACCGCAGCGCATTTCCAGCCGGAATTCAACTCCTGCTGTTGAGCAAAAACAGGAATTCGGCAGAGCAGCAACAAAGCAAGTACCACTGCACGTTTATAAAAAACAATATTCTTCCCTATCCCGTTCATTATTAATTAGCCGAGGCCGGCCAGTCCTTTTCGTCAGTACCCCATTTTTTATTAGGCGTATTACCCATTACAAATTCCAGTACACCACCCTTTTGCATTGCCGCATGGTCTATGTAGGTTTTTGTGTATGGCTTACCGTTGAGTTTTACGCTCTGGATAAATACATTCTCTCCCCCGTTGTTTTTAGTCCGCACCACCATTTTTTTCTTTGATGGCATAGTGATAGTTACCTCATCAAACACAGGACTACCTATAACGTACTGCCCACCTGCAGGATTTGCAGGATAAAAGCCGATAGCGCTCCATACCAGCCATGCACTCATCTGCCCGCAATCTTCATTACCCGAATATCCATCGGGCGCGCACTGGTATTGTGAATTGATGATATAACGTACTCTTTCCTGTGTTTTCCAGGGGGCGCCGAGGAAGCTGTACATATAGGCGATGTGATGGCTCGGCTCATTACCGTGAGCATACTGCCCTATCAGGCCACTTACATCAGGTGGTGCTTCGTCGAACCTAGCATAATTGGTATGTGCGCTGAACAGCGAATCCAGTTTTTCGATCAATCGTTCATTACTGCCATATTCCTTAGCCAGCCCGCGCACATCGTGCGGTACAAAGAAATTGTATTGCCACGCATTACCTTCCTCATAAGCAGATACATTAGGATTAGTAGAAACAAAGTAAGGGTCGAACGGAGTCATCCAGCTACCATCAGCTTTCTTCGGCCTTATGAAACCTGTAGACCTGTCGAACAACAACTTATATGCTGATGCCCGCTTCATGAACAGGTGGTAATCATCAACCTTACCCAACTTCATTGCCACCTGGGCTATACACCAATCATCATAAGCATATTCCAATGTTATAGTTACACTGAAGCCTGCTTTATCCTGTGGCAGGTAGCCGTATTTTATATAGTCCTGGGTACCACGAATATCCTGGAATGCACTCTTTTTCATCGCCTCATACGCTTCCTCAGCATCCAGGCCCGGCGTATTCTTCAGCACAGCATCGGCTAGTACCGGCACTGCATGATAACCACTCATACAGCCGGTCTCCCATGTACTCAGGTCCCAAACAGGAAGCAGACCATTCTCATTATAGAATGCAAGCATACTGTTTAGTATATCTGTATTGCGGCCGGGCTGTGTAATGGTAAACAAAGGATTGAGCCCACGAAAAGTATCCCAAAGAGAAAATACAGTGTAACGCTGACCTTTTGCCATGCGCAGCAGTTCATTCTTCGCATTGCGATAACGGCCATCGGCATCAGAATAGATCACAGGTGCCATGCAGGTATGATATAATGCCGTGTAGAAGATCCGCTTCATCTGTTCGTTCTTTGTTTTCACCTGCACCTTGGCCAGTTCTTTTTCCCACTTCGCTTCTGCCGATCTTTTCACAGCATCAAAGTTCCAGCCACGTATCTCGCCAAGCGCCTTTTGCGCCATCTCCATACTCACAGACGATAGCGCAACCTTCATCATTACCGGCTTGCCATCGAGCCCTTCAAACTCCAGTTCGCCATTATAGGCCTTACCGGTTGCTTCATCAATAGCAGTTTCCTCATGAGTCTTATTATCGAAAATATGCCAGCCGCTTATGCGCTTAGAAGTACGGGCCGAAAAATATACTTTCTGCACGTTGGCCCATCCTGTCGATTCCCTGTAACCTACTATTGTAGTATCATTCAGTTTGTATATCCTTGTCTTTACCGTACGATCGTAATTGATGGAATAGGTAAGCTGAAAACGAATAACCGTTGGACATCCTTTGGGGAAAGTGTATTTATGCAAACCACACCTTTCCGTAGTTGTGAGTTCCACCTGTATGCCATTGTTAAGCCCCACGCTATAATAACCGGGTGATGCTTTTTCGTTCCTGTGGCTGAATCCTGTTTTGAAAAACTCCGGGCGATCATCTATATGCCCGGTATTGGGCATTACAGATATATCCACCCAGTCGCCACAGCCTGTGCCGCTGAGATGGGTATGACTGAACCCTGCTATCATGGAATCTCCGAAATTATACCCGCTGCACCAGTCCCAGCCATGTGTGCCGTTGTCAGGGCTCAGTTGCACCATACCAAACGGCACTGTAGCCCCGGGGTAGGTATGGCCATGACCACCCGTACCTATGAACGGATCTACATAGCGGGTAAGATCCTGTGCTGAAACTGCAAGAAGCATGAACAGGAAACACAAAAGAAGCAGGCAGGCCTTTCTCATAATTTATATATTACAACGAAGATAATAATGCTGCTCAATTACTTTATGTGCAGATAACGAATACCAACAAAATAAATTATGCCAAATTATTATAGAATATCATTTACATATACTAAATTAGCTTAGTAAATTTCCTTTAACCTAAAATTAAACCGTATGAAAACCCTCTCTATTTTCTCCTTACTACTAGTTCTGTCTTTCAGTTCGCAAGCACAAACTCCCAACATACAATGGCAAATATCTCTTGGAGGAAGCGCTTATGACCATTCAAATGCGGTAGTACAAACTGCAGACAGCGGGTTCATTGTAGCAGGCACAACAAACTCTGTTGACGGCGATGTGACCGGCAATCACGGGTATTATGACTGCTGGTTAGTGAAGCTTTCCTCCCTTGGTGCCATACAGTGGCAAAAAGCACTGGGCGGTACAGGCGAGGATGTGGCAAGATCAATAATCCGCACATTTGACAGCGGTTACATCCTTATAGGATATACGGGATCAACTGACGGCGATGTAAGTGGCAACCACGGGTCATGGGATGCATGGGTGGTTAAGCTGGACGCCACAGGAACCATACAGTGGCAGAAAGCACTGGGTGGAAGTGGTGATGAAATAGGCTACTCCATCCAGCAGACCACGGATAGCGGCTACATAATAGCAGGCCTTTCCATCTCAAACGATGGTGATGTATCCGGCAACCACGGCAGCTATGATGCATGGGTAGCAAAACTGACATCAACAGGCAGCATAGTATGGCAAAAAAGCCTTGGTGGCAGTGCTTCAGACCGGGCAATGTCTGTGCAACAAACTATGGACAACTGTTATATTGTAGGAGGATATGCCATATCAAATGATGGCGACGTTTCAGGCAACCATGGCAATGAAGATTTCTGGGTTGTCAAATTATCATCAACAGGTGCAATACTATGGCAGAATGCACTTGGCGGCAGCGGAACGGATGTAGGTAATTATATCAGACAAACATCGGACAGCGGCTATGTAATAGTAGGCTACAGCGCATCTAGTACCGGGGATGTAACAGGAAACCATGGCGGTTTTGACTATTGGGTAGCAAAATTATCATCCACCGGTGTTCTGCAGTGGCAGCAATCTCTTGCCGGCAGTGCATTCGATCATGCAACCTCTGTAGAACAAATGCCTGATTCGACCTATATAGTGGCAGGTTTCAGTTTGTCTGCTGACGGCGATGTAACCGGTAGCCATGGCAGTTTTGAATACTGGATATTAAAACTTTCAACTACAGGTGTTATAATATGGGAAAAATCACTTGGCGGATCAGGAGCCGATGGAGCATACCCGTATTGTGTGGACATACATAGAACAACAGACGCAGGTTATATAGTAAGCGGACAGAGCAATTCGAATGACGGCGATGTATCAGGCAACCACGGCAACTATGACTACTGGGTGGTAAAGCTGGACTGCGGATTTGATGCCGGTATCATTACCGGAGCTTCTACTGTGTGTATAGGATCAACTATATCGCTCAGTGATACTGCCAGCGGCGGCATGTGGTCTGCAAGCAATAGTAATGCGACTGTATCCGGCGGAGTTGTAACGGGTGCTACCAGCGGCAGTGTTACGATCACTTATGGCCTCACAACTGCCTGCGGTTATGCAGAAACTACGTTCCCATTGACCGTGATCTCCTGCCCTACAGAAGTACGTACCGTTAACTGCAATACGGTCTCTATAGTACCAAATCCTACAACGGGGTACCTGTCTGTTATCGGGGCCGGCAATGTTACTATTAAGGTATACAATACAATTGGCCAACTGATGAAACAGGCTTATAACACAGATAACATCTCTATTGCTGACGTATCTGCAGGACTGTACTTTGTACAAGTACTTAACGGATATGGACAGATGATCAGGCAGGAGAAGATAATAAAACAATAAGAGGTACTACCATACCAAAGCGCTGGCACCAAGTATGGCAGCATCGGCATCAGGCAATGCAGACTGGAGGAAAGCAACTTTGTTTTGATAAACATGAAGCAGGTTTGCCTCCATATGTTTGCGTACATGTTTCAGCAGCAGGTCACCCGCTTTGGCAAGGCCGCCGAAGAAAATGATCGCTTCGGGTGAGGTAATTGCTACCATATCTGCAAGTGTCTGTCCTAATATCTTACCTGTATAGGCAAATATCTCGAGTGCCAGCGCATCTCCGTGCTCTGCTGCTTCGTTTATCAGCTTTGCGGTTATTCTTCCTTTATACTCATTAAGTATGGTAGTAGTGTTTCGTTCGGTCAACCATTGCTCGGCCGTAACTACTATACCTGTTGCTGATGCATAGGTCTCCAGGCAACCATTACGGCCACAGCCGCATTTACGGCCATCCCTTACCGCGATCACATGGCCCAACTCCCCGGCAAAGCCATCATGCCCGTATATCACCTGGCCATTAGTCACAAAGCCACTGCCTACGCCGGTGCCAAGTGTCACGATAATAAAATCTTTCATTCCCCTTGCTGCGCCATAGGCCATCTCGCCGATAGCGGCGGCATTGGCATCATTGGTCAGAGTAGCTTTGAGTTTCAATGCATCGCCGGCAAGACGTGCCATAGGTATTATGCCAGGCCAGGGCATATTGGGCGCATTCACAATTTCCCCGGTAAAAAAATTGGCGCTTGGTGCTCCTATACCAAGGCCCTTGATATTGATATGTCCCGCTTTTTCAATTACCGGGAGCAATGTTGTTTTTAATGCGGCAATGTAATCCTCAACAGTATCATGACCGGCAGTACGAAAACTGCCCTTCACTATTATTTCCCCTTTCCTGTTTACTAGGCCATAGGCAGTATTGGTGCCACCTATATCTATGCCGAGCGCTAATGGTTCATTCATACTGATACCTGGTCTTATTAATTACTGATGAGCATATTGTCGATCAATCGTACATCCCCGATCTTCGCGGCTATAAGCGCCACCATAGGAGTACCCGGCTTATATTCGGTCAATAAAGACAGGTCACGGGCATCGGCAAGCGCTACATACTCCGGTACAAACCCTTTTTTCTCTAATAGCTGCTCGCATTCTTTGCGCACTATCTCAAAACTACCTGAGCTTTGCTTGGACTCGATAGAGACAAGACACTGGTATATGGTAGCTGCAATTATCCGCTGAGGATCGGTAAGCCTGCGGTTCCGGGAACTCATTGCTACCCCATCAGCTTCGCGGCTGGTAGGACAAATAACTATTTCCAGTTCTGTAAGCCCCATTTGTTCTGCAAGTTTGGTGATGACCATACACTGCTGGTAATCCTTTTGTCCGAGGTACAACTTCGCTGGTTTTACAATTTCCAACAGGCGGGCTACTACCTGGCCCACCCCTTTGAAGTGACCGGGACGTTTTGCACCCTCCAGTATCGTATCCAGGTAGCCGAAATCGAAGGTCCTTGATTGTGCTTCCCCACCCGGATATACCTCTTCCACATCCGGCAGAAACAGCACATCACAACCAGCATTTGCCAGCAATTCTATATCTGCCTCAGTAGATACAGGGTATTTTTCCAGATCCTTTTTATCGTTGAACTGGGTAGGATTGATAAAAATACTACATATAACAAGCATCCCTTCTTCCTTCGCTTTAGCAACTAAAGAGATGTGCCCGGCATGCAATGCACCCATTGTAGGTACAAAACCCGGATTCCTGCCCATACCCACCTCCATGGATATATAATTTTTAATATCTTCTGTCTTTTTAAAGATGACCATATAACTATTTTAACCTCACGTGGTGCAAAGTACGGTCTGAATTCAATATTTTCGTAATTTTGCAGACCATTTCTATAGTTTAAATTAATAATTAATTCTTACCGCATGTCTGCAGACACTAAGAAACGTGTTTTAATAATTGCCAACGAGCTTTCTCCATATACCGAATTTACGGACTTCGCCCAGATACTTAATAAGCTGGCAATCAAGACCTTCGATTCAGGCCTGGAGATACGCGTCATCATGCCGCGTTTCGGCGTCATCAATGAGCGCCGTCACCGTTTGCATGAGGTAGTACGCCTTTCCGGTATCAATGTAATTATTGATAAAGATGATTATCCGTTGATAATCAAGGTGGCATCACTTCCTAATGCCCGTCTGCAGGTCTATTTTATGGATAACGAGGATTATTTCAAACGTAAATCAGTTTTCCGCGACGATCAGGACAATTTTCATGATGACAATGGTGAGCGCATGATCTTCTTCTGCAAAAGTGCACTGGAAACCGTTAAGAAATTTGGCTGGCCTCCGCATGTTATCCATTGCCACGGCTGGATGACATCACTTGTTCCGCTTTACCTGAAGACCACGTATAAAAAAGAACCTGTTTTCGGCTATTCAAAAGTCATTTATACTGCACAGGCTAACCAGTTCAAAGAAAAACTGAACCCTAACTTTATCAAAAAGGCGCTTATCAGCAATGAGATAAAGGATAAGGACCTGGACTGCTATAAAGACGGCACCAATACTGCTCTTACACTTGGCGGCGGCAAGTATGCTGATGTAGTTGTGTACGGCTCTGAGAAAATGGATAAAAAGGTAACTGACGAACTGAAACCAAGCCGCTACAAGAAAGTATTGAAGTACGAAGCAGGGTGGAAAGAAGATGTTACCCCATTGCTGGATCTGTATAAAAGC
>CAYZKL010000032.1:0-7353 GCA_964478855.1 uncultured Flavipsychrobacter sp. | reverse complement strand
AACAGACTCTTAGTATTTATTTTACCACCTTAGCCGTTAAATTTTACATCTTGAAGTATCGTTTCACCAGCCTCCGGGTAATCTCTGTACTCTTTGTTATAGTTGCCATTGCCTTAGGCAGTTGCAGGGAAAACACGCTTATAAAATCCACTATATCGCCTACAAAAGATTCCCTTGGTGTATGGGATACCTCCCTTGCACTGATAACACATACCTATTACAATGATACTGCCGTTACCAGCATTAATATCGGCGGTATACCTATTTACCAGGCAGTTGGCGCTATTACCGATCCGTATTTCGGTACCATGACGGCTGCAACTTACTTCCAGGTGGTACCTACCGATTTTACGGCCAATATATATACCAATGACAGCATTGACTCTGCGGTACTGGTGTTACCATTCAGTGGCTTCACTTACGGCGACACTGCCGACCGCAATATTTCGCAGACCTACCAGGTATTCTATATGAACGATACCATGGGCCTGAACACTACCTACTATTCTTACAGTACCAAACCATTAGATATAGCCAGCCCGCTCAGCGACCCTTTCTCTGTCAATATTCATAGTCTTAATGACTCATTTGGGGTAAATGTATTACCATCCAGCTATGCAGGACTACGTATAAAACTAAACTTACCTACCCTGCTGAATAAGTTGCTACCCGCTCTTGATGGGCTGGGCTCCGGCGGCAGTGTTGTGCAAGATTTCCAGAACGCATTCAAGGGGCTGTGTGTAAGAGCTTACGACCCTACGCTTACTAATAATGCAATCCCCTACTTCCAGCTGGAGGGTTCTAATTTATATTCACGTGCGGGTATCATTGTGTATCATCATACCAAAGGAAACCCATCTGATACCAAAGTACAGAACTACTATTTCAACACTGCTTCATGTGCTCACTTCAATAATGTGAGCAAATCATACAGCGGATTCCCGGTAAACAACCTGTTTCAATCAACACAACCGAATGATGATATTGTTGCGTTGCAGAACCTGCCGGGTGCTACTATTGATGTAGTGATCCCGGGTATTAAAAGTCTGCCAAGTGGAGTGATCAACAAAGCAGAGATCCAGTTTACGCTGTTACCTGACTATTATTCACCGAACCACACTGCAGATACCCTGTTCACTCCATTCAAGCTTTACCCGCTTGGTGTAAGCAATGGCACGTTCCCCGCAGGTGTACCGGCAGGACTTGAATATAACATATCCGACCGTTACCCGCTTACCAGCCTGTCTCCGTTGGGGGTAATGGATGGTTTCCTTCATTCGTTCAATCGTAACGGTACTACAGTTAAGACATTTACACTCAATATACCGAGAGAGCTGATGTACTCCATCAGTGCTAAAAATGATACCCTGCACCTGCATATAAACGGCACTGCAGACTTTTATGGCGCATTCCATGTCGTAGCCGGCGGCGGAAACCACTCCAACCCTATATACCGTGCTAAATTATTTGTTGTATATTCAAAGCTGACGAAATAATAATCTTAACGCTATGTGTGGTATAGTTGGATATATAGGCCGTAAGGAAGCATTTCCTATACTGATAAAAGGCCTTAAAAGGCTGGAATACCGTGGATATGACAGTGCCGGTATCGCATTGCTCAACGGAGACATGACCGTATTTAAAAAAGCGGGTAAAGTGAGCGATCTTGAAAAGATCGTAAACTTGGATCATACCGTTGCCACCATCGGTATAGGTCATACACGCTGGGCAACACATGGTGAGCCTAATGACCGAAATGCGCACCCGCATCTGTCACAGTCGGGCGACCTGGCCATAATACATAATGGCATCATTGAGAACTACTCTGCGATCAAGGAAGAACTAACCAAGAGGGGTTACACCTTTCATTCTGATACAGATACCGAAGTATTGGTAAACCTGATAGAAGAAGTTCAGAAAACAGAAAAGACCACTCTTGACAATGCAGTACGTATAGCCCTCAATGAGGTTGTAGGCGCATACGCCATAGTAGTGCTTAACAAAAACAATCCTGATCAACTGATAGCTGCCCGCAAAGGCAGTCCGCTGGTGATAGGCATAGGCGATGATGAATTCTATATTGCATCTGATGCTTCACCTATCATAGAATATACGCAGAACGTTGTGTACCTGGACGAACAGGAATATGCAGTCATCAACCGAAATGGCCAGTACAGTATACGCACCCTGGGCAATGTTGAAAAATCACATGAGATCAAGAAACTGGAATTCTCGCTCGAGATGATCGAGAAGGGCGGTTTTGAACATTTCATGCTGAAGGAGATATATGAACAGCCAAAGGCTATAGAAGATTCACTGCGTGGCCGTATGAGTGCGCAGCATGGCTGGATAAAGCTTGGCGGCCTCAACGAATACATTAATCGTATCGACAAAGCCGAACGTTTTATTATTACTGCCTGTGGTACATCATGGCACTCAGGTCTTATCGGCGAATACCTGATAGAAGACCTAGCCCGTGTTCCGGTGGAGGTAGAATATGCATCAGAGTTCCGCTATCGCAACCCGATCATCGGTGAGAACGATGTGGTCATTGCCATATCGCAATCGGGTGAGACTGCTGACACGCTTGCAGCCATAGGCCTTGCCAAAGACAGGCAGGCACTGATATATGGCATCTGCAATGTTATCGGCTCATCAATTGCCCGTACATCTCATGCCGGTTCATATACCCATGCCGGCCCTGAAATAGGCGTGGCTTCAACAAAAGCATTCTCTACACAGATATCACTGATCACCCTCATTGCATTGCAGATAGCTATGGTTAAAGGCACCATACCAACATCTAAACTGCGCGAGATACTCTATGAACTGGAGAACATACCTAAGAAGATAGAAGAGACCCTGTTGCTGGATGCACAGATAAAGGAAATAGCGGCTATCTATAAAGACGCTACCAACTTCCTGTACCTCGGCCGTGGCTATAACTTCCCAGTGGCACTGGAAGGCGCTCTGAAACTGAAAGAGATATCATACATACATGCTGAAGGTTACCCTGCTGCAGAAATGAAGCACGGCCCTATTGCACTGATCGACGAGAACATGCCTGTAGTGTTCCTTGCAACTAACAAGAGCGCATACGAAAAGATAGTATCGAACGTACAGGAAGTAAAGGCACGTAAAGGCAAGATAATAGCAGTGGTACATAAGGGCGATACACAGATCCGTGCACTGGCAGATCATATCATAGAAGTACCGGAGACCGAAGAGATACTCTCTCCGCTCATCACTATAGTACCGTTGCAGTTACTGGCATACCACATAGCAATTATGCGTGGCTGCAATGTGGATCAGCCGCGTAACCTGGCCAAATCTGTGACTGTAGAATAACTTTACGCTACTTATTTTATATAAATAACCCACGGCAAATCGCCGTGGGTTATTAGTTTTTGGTCACTTCCTATTAAAATTACTTTCTAAGATCTATGATAAACCTCGGGTTTGATGCCTGGTCATATCCCTGCAACTGGTTAGGGGTTAGCTTAGCAATATGAGCGGTTGACACAGTACCGGTATTGGTCGTGATCCTCAGATCCTGCTCGTTATTGATCAGCTGCCATGTAAATCCCTGAGTAACAGACGATTTACCGGTCGAGTCCAATGTGGCCACGCCTGTATTATCAGTTCTCATTGTTATCACCAGGCTGGCACCGGCAGGTATTGTGTTGTATTCGTTCTCTTCCAGGGTACCATTCATATTATCATCTTCGCCGAAGGCATTTACAGCCCATGTACCCGTTATCATTTCGCTACGCGAAGGTGTTTTTTCCTTTTCGCAGGCACTGAACATCAGGCTACAGCTTAAGATCACACCGCTCATCCATATCATTGTCTTTTTCATGGTCCTATAGTTTTATTCCATAGTTACGGAGTAAAAACCATGCCTGTACCAGGTGATATTGAGTAATACCTCATGCTAATGATTGTTAAAAAACTTAATTTTGACTGGATTCGCACTGCATTCATGTCATTTCGCCTTACCTCAGCCAACAAACACACTTTACTCTACGGAGTATCACTGGCTGTATTATTAATTGTGCTCCGCTGGCTGGAATATCAATTCATTTTCTCCGACTATTCGCAGGACCTATACATTGGTGCCATTGCAGTTTTATTTACTTCACTGGGTATCTGGCTCGCACTAAAACTTGCAAAACCACGAAAGGAAACTATAATTATAGAAAGGGAAGTAATTGTGAACGTTCCCGCAGAACCTATCCCACCTGCATCACAATTGACAGAACCATTTACACCTGACCAGGCCATCTCCGATAAATACGGCATCAGTAACCGGGAACTTGAGGTACTGCAACTAATGGCTTCCGGCCTCAGTAACCAGGAAATTGCCGCCAGTTTATTCGTTTCGCTTAATACGGTGAAAACCCACACATCCCGGCTCTTTGAAAAACTGGATGTGAACAGGAGGACGCAGGCCGTAGATAAAGGCAGAAAACTGGGTTTGATATCGTAAGTCGTCACACAAAAGAATGAAATAGTACTGTTTTTGCGAAAAATCACCCTAAAGTATGAACGCAAAAATACTTCCGTAGCCCACTTTTGCAGCTAAACCAAAAAATATAACTATATGAAAAAGATCGTACTTATTTACGGCATTATTGCAGGTGTTGTGGTCTCTACTGTCATGGCTATCGGGATGTACATGTGCAGCGCCAACCCGGATTATAAGCCAAGCATGGTGGCCGGCTATGCAACCCAGGTCATTGCGTTCTCCCTCATATTCGTCGGCATCAAAGTGTATCGCGACAAGTATAACGCAGGAACAATAAAATTCGGAAGAGCTTTCCTTATCGGTCTGTATATCTCCCTCATTGCCTCTACTATGTATGTGACCACATGGGCAATTGAATACAAATACGTACTCCCCGGCGACTTCATGGAAATGTACATGGCTAAATATAGGGCTCAAATGATCAAAGAGGCCAAGGCAAAGAAAACACCGGAAGCAGTAATCAATAAAGATTTAGCAGAAATGAACGAAATGCAGGCATCCTATCGCAAGCCCGTGTACTTTACACTCTTTACCTATGTCGAGATACTGCCTACCGGAATATTGATATCCCTCATCAGCGCATTGATACTCAAGAAGAAACCTAAGGAAGAACCATGGGAACTGACCGTGACTGATAAATAAATTAGATTTACACAAATACCTGTATCATTTAACTAAACTATCTGCTAACAAATTTGATATAAACATAAACAATACATAAATTGCAGCCCATTCTACAAATCACAAAATCTTAAACTAAAAATGTCGTATCTATTTACATCAGAATCAGTATCTGAAGGACATCCGGACAAAGTCGCTGACCAGATATCAGACGCACTTGTTGATAACTTCCTTGCGTGGGACCCACAGGCTAAGATTGCCTGCGAAACATTGGTAACCACCGGGCAGGTAGTATTAGCCGGAGAGGTAAAATGTAACACCTACATAGATGTACAGACCATTGCGCGCGAAGTAATAGCACGCATAGGCTATACAAAAAGCGAATACATGTTTGAGGCCCATTCCTGCGGTGTGCTTTCTGCCATACATGAGCAGTCTGCCGACATCAACCAGGGTGTGGAACGTAAGAAAAAAGAAGACCAGGGTGCCGGTGACCAGGGTATGATGTTCGGTTACGCTACAAACGAAACCGCTAACTACATGCCGCTTGCACTTGACCTTGCGCATAACCTGCTGCAGGAACTTGCAGCTATCCGTCGTGAAGGCAAACAAATGAAATACCTGCGTCCAGATGCTAAGAGCCAGGTAACTCTTGAATACAGCGATGACAACAAACCTGTTCGTATAGATACCATCGTTATCTCTACACAGCATGATGACTTCGGTGAAGAAAAAGCAATGCAGGATCGTATCACAAAAGATGTGAAGACCATCCTGATACCTCGTATCCTTAAGAACTATCCTCAGAATAAGCACCTGTTCAACGACAAGATCAAGTATCACGTTAATCCTACCGGCAAATTCGTTATCGGTGGACCACACGGCGATACGGGCCTTACAGGCCGTAAGATCATCGTAGATACTTATGGGGGTAAGGGTGCTCACGGTGGTGGTGCATTCTCTGGTAAAGATCCAAGCAAGGTAGACCGTTCGGCTGCTTATGCTACCCGTCACATTGCCAAGAACCTGGTAGCTGCCGGAGTTTGCGACGAAGTACTGGTGCAGGTATCTTATGCTATCGGTGTTGCAAAACCAATGGGTATCTACATACAGACATACGGCACTGCAAAGGTGAAAATGTCTGATGGCCAGATAGCTAAGCTGGTAGAAGAAGTTTTCGACATGCGTCCTTACTTCATAGAAGAGCGCCTGAAACTGCGCCAGCCTATGTATAGCGAGGCTGCTGCTTATGGCCACATGGGTCGTAAACCGGAGATCGTGAACAAGACTTTCAAAAGCGCAGATGGCAAAACCAAGAACATGAAGGTGGAACTATTTACATGGGAGAAGCTGGATTATGTTGCCAAAGTAAAGAAAGCTTTCAAACTGAAATAAGTAAATTAATAAACTACAATTGGACAGCCGCCTCATAAGGGCGGCTGTTTTTATTTTAATGGTGTATAGAAATACATACTTAAACCAAGATATCTTATAATTTAGCCGTCTATAAAGATATCACTTACACTACTGCTGATGAACAAATACCTGTTACTTATAGTTTTTGTTATTTGCTGCACCCATGCCATGGCCCAGCAGGACAAAGTTGTCATTCAGTTTGTTGATGCGATAAAAGAAGTAAGGCTGCGCAATGTGACGATCATGGATAGAACCGGAACACAAGTGAGCCGCACAGATACCGCGGGGTATGCGATAGTATCTCTTTCATTCCTTTCATCAAATGGATACCTTATAGCACTTTGTCCGGGCTACCAGCTCGACACCATACGCACAGCAGCAGCAACAGTATATATGTACCCGTTAAGCTCATCACTTGAGGAAGCAGTAGTACGAAGCAACCCGGTTAAAAAGCTGTTACAGGCTCCTAATGAATATGTGGTTGACTACGACTTCGATGGGGACAATATAATCATAGCTACCTATAGCGGAAATAGTGGCGGAAATGCCAAACTGTTCCTGATGAACAGCCGCAGCGATGTGGTCACTACAACAAAAGTGCCTTCTGAGCCTTTATCACTGTACACCAGTTGTGTAGGCAGGCACTACTGTGTGTGCACTAATAAGCTGTATCCGCTGAATGTAGCAGATAGCACATTGTCACTTGCAAAACCATACAACAGCAATATAGCGCAGGGATTGCAGCAATGCCAATGCACTATAAATGGCAATCAGTATCATAAACTTGC
>CAYZKL010000031.1:25506-37548 GCA_964478855.1 uncultured Flavipsychrobacter sp. | reverse complement strand
GTAGACGCGCTAGACTCAAAATCTGGTTTTCGCAAGGAAGTGCTGGTTCGATTCCTGTTCTGGGCACAAAACGGCTAATAGATGCTCAAACTTCTCCGTTTGTGCTAAAAGATGCCAGAAGATGCTAAAAAATCCACTCCTCATCCGAGTGGATTTTTTTGTAACATTGTCCAATGATACCTGAGAACTGGCGACACAATTTCGATACCGCAATAAATGGAATGCCTAATGCTGATGTGATTTCCTCAATTTTCCTCAGTGTTTTAGATTTAATGCTCAGAAACGATTGGAAAGGTGCCTGTCATGAAAGTTCGGCGGCAATTCACGTTTTACTAAATGAGTCCCAAATTGAAAATACTTGGTATATAGGTGAAGTCAGTGTAGGTAATCTGCCTTTTGACCATTCATGGATAGAGATTCAAGATGGAGTTTTTGACCTGGCAATTTGCAAACCGTTGATCCCAGCTTTTTATACTGGGCCAACAATCAATGGTGTAAATATTGAGACTAATACCCATCCAATTGTCCGTTATGGAATTCATTTGGATATTCCTGATGACGCGATGACAGCATTGGTAAAAAAAACAAACCTTACTTCATATTTTAACAACTCGCCGATTGGCCCATTGGGGACATGGGGGTTAATTGATAATATCGGTAAAGCAAAACTCAATAAACGGTTAAACATACCTAAGCTCAAAAGGGTATACAATAAAAAAGTATACACCTTGAAATAAGTGCTATTATGTTCGAAAACTAATTTTCCATCTTATTCTGGATCTTCTTGAGTATCCCAATTGAGGTCCAAGTCTACAGTTCTGTTTTTCAAATCGATTCCCGGAATTTTTTGTAAAATACCGGTTGGAGCATTTTCATCGAAAGTTACATAGTAGCCGTAAAGCATATCATCGGCTCCATCTTGAGTGTGAATGGCATGTCCTAATTCTATCAACTCTTCATAAGTGATATTTAAATGTGCTGCGAGGCGTTCATCCGCTCTTTGCTCATGTGCATCCATAGCATGTTCTTTCCAGCTTCCCATAAAAGAATTTTTAACAAAGTTAATTCATTCATACTACAATACTTTACTTTAGCATATGTTGCAGACTTTGCTGTGATATTGATGTATTTCAGGAAAGAAATCCCATGTCCAGTTCGAAGTTTTTATCAGTTCCTAGCACTTAAAATATCCACTCTTATCAGTAGGGATTTTTTGCTTGGTAAATTAGTAGACGCTACACTCAAAATCCAGTTTTCGCAAGGAAGTGCAGATCAGATTCATATTCCGCGCTTTTGTTTTTGCTCAATTTCCTAATTTTGAATCCTTATTGCTTCAAGCAATAACTAGTACATAAATTTCAATTTTTCAATCAGAATAAGTTAACAAGAATCTCGTTTCCTATTTATTTTTAGAACTATAATAAGTCCAAGAAAGTTTATCATTATATTTACCTAATTAATGATTATATATGCAAGAATTAATAAGCTATATCCAAGAAACATTCAGGGGAAATTCGATACTATTTGTCGGTTCGGGGTTTTCATTGACAGCGAAAAACACTACAGACGCTAATATTATTTCATCTAGGCAGCTAACAGAAAAACTATATAATGCTATCAGTTTAGAGTCTGATAATGAATTGAGCAATGCAGTTGACGAATATCTATTACATAACACCGAAAGCGAGTTGATAAGCCTATTGAAAAGCGAGTTTTCTGTAAAGGAAATCAGCCAAGAACAGAAAGACGTTATTTCAATTCCTTGGAAAAGAGTTTATACTACTAATTATGATGATGTTGTTGAGATGGCATATCGTGCAAATAACAAACTTGCCAGCCCTATAACTCTTAGCAATAAAATGAATGAAATAAAAGATAAATTTAATTGTTGTATTCATTTAAATGGATTTATCGGAAGTCTAACTCCGGATAAAATAAAATCAGAGTTTAAACTGTCAGATACGAGTTATTTAGCTGAAGATTTCCTAAAAAGTGAGTGGATTACTTTGCTTAGAAATGATATACATGATTGTGATGTAGTAGTTTTTATTGGTTTTTCATTGCGCTATGATTTGGACATACGTCGCATTATATATAATTCAAATATTAATTCCAGTAAGATAATTTTCATACTTGCAGAAGACGAGCCGGAAATAAATTTACGCTCATTCAGAAAATGTGGGGTGCCATTTACAATAGGTCTTAAAGAATTCTCACGAATAATTGTATTGGAAAAATCAGAATATATTCCCGCTCAAATAAAAGAATACAGATATTTGTCTTTTAAAAAACATGAAATTAAATCGGGAATTGAAAAAATTCACGATAAAGATGTCTTCGACATGTTTTTTGAGGGAAATATAAGTGACCAATTTATATACCAATCACTTTTAGACAGTTCTAATCAAAAATACTTTATAAAGAGAGATAAAATCGACTCAGTATTTAATAGCATCGAAGCAGGCAGTAAAAGAATATTAGTTCATTCCGATTTAGGTAACGGTAAAACAATTTTTGTCCAGGGATTGTCTCTCTTACTTGCGTCAAGAGGTTACAGTGTATTTTCTTATTCTCGGTCTAGTGAAAATGTCAATAATGAGATAGAACATATCGCTAGCTTACATAAACCAGTAATAATATTAGAGAGTTATAACAACTACTATAACATCCTGAAAAGTATTCTACAGTATGCAAACAATGATTTAACTATTATCATAACGGAACGAACATTTATTAATGATACGGTTTATTCCCGATTATATGATGACGGGTTTATTGACTACATAAATGTTGACCTTAATTACCTTTCTGATGCCGAAATAATTCACTTTATCGACCTTCTCGATACTTATGGCTTTTGGGGCGACTTTGCTTCTTATTCCCGTGATAAAAAATTAAGTCTAATAAAAGGAAATAATTGCCAAAAACAGTTAAGGCTGATATTATTGACCATATTAAACTCCTCTGATATTAAAAAGAGGTTTTCAAAGATTCTCAATATCATTATTGAAAAGAAATCGTTTTATAATGCAGTTCTTCTAATTCTTGCAAGCAATGTATTTGACTTTCGTTTTGATCTCGACCAATTGGTGTACATTTTAGATGACGAAATATTACTGAATTCTACGTTTGTCAATAATACTTCTCTAAAAGAGATGATCGACTTTAGCAGAGATGAAATAAAGGTAAGGTCATCAATCCTATCTGAAGCTATTTTAACTAATCTTGATGATCAGCAAATCTTAATTGACTGCCTAATTAAAGTAGTCAAAAAAGTAAGCACACGAATGCATGATTCAAAAATGAAACAAACGCACAGAGCAATCATCTCTTTCTCTCGTCTTCAAAGAATTTTAAATAAAAAATCGCCAACTTATAAACAAACTTTAATTTCATTCTTTGAAGAAGTTAAAAATTTAATTTCGACGAGGAATGACCCATATTTTTGGTTGCAATATGCGATAGCGTCTTTAAGTTTTAAAGATTATGAATTAGCTGACACTTACTTTAGAAATGCATACTCATATGCAGATAGGAAAGGTGGCTTTGATACATTCCAAATAGATAACCATTATGCTCGTCATATTTTGGAAAGTGAAATTTACATTGGAGAAGTTTCAACATGCATGCAACAATTTGCAAAAGCCCACGAAATTCTTACGAGGAAAAGCAATAATGATGGTAGGCATTACCCCATAAGAGTAGCAAAAAATTATGAATTATTTTATCAGAGATTTTTCAAGGAATTGATACCAAGTGATAAAAATATTTTTTTAAAATCTTGCCAAGAAATTTTATTCAAAATTGAGGACTACAAAAAAATAAATGATAGAATATTTCAAAAGGATGTTCTTGATTGTGAACAAAGTTTAACCAAAATTGTTTTACAAGAAGCTGCTTTTCAGATAAGAAGATGAGTCCACTGTCCGTGCCGTGTCTACTTTAAACGGCCTCAGGGCAATGAACTTTGGTGCAGCCAACAACTGCTTCCTATTTATTTAACGCACCTTACTCACTCAGAATAATAGGCCGAACTAAAAACCATATGCCACCTGCACAGGATTTATTCTTACCCTGCATTTACATTCCTTATCTTTATACCTAATCGGTATTATGATAGAACAAGTAGAAATAGGCGCATTACATTTTGAAGATTACAAAGAACTGCTGGTAGCAATGCGGCCGCCTACCAGGGATGGCAGGGCGGTTACTGGAGTGCTGATGCGATACAAAGCCTGATCGACAAATTTCCCGAAGGGCAGATCGTTATCAAGTCGGGCGGTGTGGTAATAGGCTGCGCCCTGTCACTCATCGTAGATTATAAAAAATTCGGCGATGTACATACCTACAAAGAAATAACCGGCAACTACACCTTCAATACGCATACCCGTAAGGGCGATGTACTTTATGGTATAGAAGTATTCATCCATCCCGACTACAGGGGGCTGAGGCTGGGCAGAAGGCTCTATGATGCAAGAAAAGATCTTTGCGAAAACCTGAACCTACGGGCAGTGATCTTTGGCGGCCGGCTGCCTAACTATCATGAATTTGCGGCAGAGCTATCGCCCAAAGAATATATACAAAAGGTAAAGAACAAAGAAATATACGACCAGGTACTCACCTTTCAGCTCTCTAATGACTTTCACGTTATCAGGGTACTGAATAACTATATGCCCGAAGATGAACAGAGCAAGGAGTTTGCAACCCTGCTGCAATGGGTGAATGTGTACTACGAGGCCGACCGTAAAAACCTGTTCAATGTAAAGACCTATGTAAGAATAGGGCTGATACAATGGCAGATGCGCCTGTATAAAGACATTGAAGAAATGTTCAGCCAGCTGGAATATTTTATCGATTCCGTTTCGGCATACAAAAGCGACTTTGCGGTATTGCCCGAGCTGTTCAACGGTCCGCTGCTGGCCAGCTTCAACCACTTGTCAGAAGCTGATGCTATGAGGGAACTGGCTAAATTTACCCCCGAGATCAGGGACCGCTTCAGGGAACTGGCCATTCGTTACAATGTCAATATTATTACCGGCAGCCTGCCAAGTATAGAGAATGAGTCGTTGAAAAATGTTGGCTTCCTCTGCCACCGTAGCGGCGCCATTGATAAGTACGAGAAGATACACATCACCCCCGATGAGGCAAAACACTGGGGCATTCAGGGCGGCAACCAACTGAAGGTATATCATACCGATGCAGGCAGGGTGGGCATACTCATCTGTTACGATGTAGAGTTTCCGGAGCTGGCCAGGCTGCTTGCCGATGAGGGTCTGCAGATACTGTTTGTGCCTTTCCTTACCGATACGCAGAATGCATACATGCGCGTGCGGCTCTGCGCGCAGGCTAGTGCTATAGAAAACGAGTGTTACGTAGCTATTACCGGTAGCGTGGGCAACCTGCCGAAGGTAGAGAACATGGATATACAATATTCACAGGCCGCGGTATTTACACCCAGCGATTTTGCATTTCCGTCAAACTGTATAAAGAGTGAGGCTACCACCAACACAGAAATGATACTCATAGCAGAGATCGATCTGTCATTGCTCGATGAACTGCACAGCTACGGCAGTGTAAGGAACCTGAAAGACAGGCGAACTGATTTTTATGAACTGAAATTAAGATCGGCCGAGTCAAACAAAACCAAACCGGAACAGATAGAGGGATAATACGGATAACATCTTCATTGCCGGGCTTCTTTTTCAGGAGGTCCGGCATTTTTTTGACAAATTTTAAAAACGTCGTTGGAAAAAATCGCACAATAAAACCTTCTTCGTATTTTCACAGTAAACCTACACACATGCGCTGCACACTTTTAAGCACTCTACTCATATCCTCAGTATTGCTCACCTCTTGCGGCAATACTGATACCAAGACCACCTCATCGGCACCGGCAGAAGACAGCGCCTCCGCTGTGCACCCCACAGGCCCCTTGCGCGACAAATTATCCGCATTCATAAGCGCAAAACACATCAATGTGGGTCTGGCTGTTATGCACCTGGAAGACGGCGATACGCTGAGTGTTAACGGCCACGAAAAGTATGCAATGATGAGCGTCTGCAAATTTCCGCAGGCCATTACTCTGCTGCACCTCGTTGATTCCGGTAAATATTCAAGGGACGTAAAAGTTCATATCACTCCATACGATCTCACACAGCCTACTAACAGCACCCTTAAGAAAGATCATCCTAAAGTTCCGTTCGACCTCACCATACCGGAGGCGCTTGCATACTCCATAGGCCAGAGCGATAACATCACCAGCAATGTGATCTTTGCAATGGATGGCGGCCCTGCCGGTGTAGAGGCATACATACGCAGCCTGGGCGTTACTGAGATAGGTGTAAATACAGACTACCGGCACATGCGCAACGATTCCCTGCACCGCAACTGGATAACACCTGTTGCCGCCACCCTATTGCTTCATAAATTCTACACTAACGATATACTCTCTGATACCAGCCGTACTACGCTGTGGGATGCTATGGTGCAGGCACCCAATGGTAAAGACCGCCTGCCGGGCCTGCTGCCTGCCGGTACGGTCATAGGCCACAAGACAGGCACATCGGGCCTTGATTCAGCAAATGTGGTAACCGCGTTCAACGATATAGGCATCATGCAACTGCCTGATGGCAGCCACATAGCAGTATCTGTATTCATATCCAACTCACCACTGCCTTATGAAGATAACGCCAAGATCATAGCGGAAATAGGCAAGATGGTTTGGGATCATTATGTTGTGAAATAGTGCTTATTTCAACCTCGAAAATACAAGATCTTCAAGAAACGCATACACTTCCGTATCCTCCTTCGTCTTGCCAAAGTCGGTAAGTGCGGGCAGGTTTCTCATAAAGAAGTTCTGAAAATGCGCCATCTCTATGATCGTTGATGCCAGCGAGCGCGGGTATTTATACTTCGGGTTACACTCCGTAATGATATTGCCTACCAGCGCGCACAGGTCTTTATACGGCTTAAAGAAATGTTGCTTGTTATCTTCCTCCACATGCCTCGTCAGGTACGCCTTCGATCCCTCCGATATGATGATCCCGTGCAGCAGTTGCTCGTTTACATGGCTGGTCTGCTCATCATCTGCTACAGCGGTCGATAGCAGCCTGATCACTTTCCTCAGCTTGTCGGCCGGCTTTGCAATATTATTCGTCACAAATTTAATCTGGTACGCCAGCCACCCCCAGTACCATGCGGTTATATAGACCAGCAGTTTATGCTTATTCTCAAAGTAGCGATACACCCCGGCCTCTGTGGAATTGATATCCTCAGCCAGCTTCTTGAATGTAAAAGCTTCAAAACCATACTCATGTATCATCTCAATACTACGCCTTATTATCTTCCTCCCCAGCTCCGACAATTCAGGATTGCGTAGGTACAGCGCCTCATTCATCTCTATTTGCAGCGTCATCTTCATGATCTTACTGAATATATTTCTGCAAAATTAACAATAATATTTTCACAATTATTTATGATAGTATTACTATCATTTGTAAATTGCATTACTATTTTTGTAAAAAATCTGGTTATGCTGCTGAATAAACGTATCCCGGTTACTTATATACTCAACAAGGTCAAATTTGAACTGCTGTACATATCCGTACTGTCTGCGGCAATAATTCTGCTCACAGATATGTATGGCCATACCCTCCCGGAAATGCCACTCACCATTCCGGCATTCATCGGTACTGCTATATCCATCTTACTTTCTTTCAAGCTCAATCAGTCTTACGATCGCTGGTGGGAAGCCCGTAAAATATGGGGCAGTATTGTTAATGACTCCCGCACATTGGTTATGCAGTTGCAGGGGCTTGCGCACAAGGACTCACAACCCACAGTAAAAAAGATAGCACAGCGGCAGATAGCATGGTGTTATGCGCTGGGCAATTCGCTAAGGGGCATGGATCCGTTTACCGGTATTAAAGATCACCTGCCAACGGGTGAACTGCAGCAGTTTCAGCAGCATAGCAATAAGCCGCTCGCTATGCTGCAGGCACATATTGCCGATATCCGGGAGATCAAAGAAGCAAGGCACTTAGATACTTTTGCTCATGTGCAGCTCGATAATACTATTCTTCGCCTGTGCGATGCCCAGGGCCGTGCAGAGCGCATCAAGTCCACTGTATTCCCCGTCACCTACAGGTTGTTCCTTCACTTCATCATCTATGTATTCGTTATTACGCTTTCCATATCGCTCAAGAATGTATCCGGCTTTTTCGAGATGCCTTTACTGCTCGTAATATCCGTTTCCTTCTTCCTGCTCGAGCGTTCTGCAACACATATGCAGGACCCTTTCGAAAATAAACCGACCGACACAGCGGTAACGGCTATCGCCCGCACCATAGAGATCAACATCAGGCAACTGATAGGAGACAACAATGTTCCCGAACCATTACAACCAAAATCATTTTATCTAACATAAAACACATACAATTATGAAAACACTTACAAAAGAAATGCAGACCGCCATTACACCGGCAATGGCACTGAACCTGCTCAAAGAAGGAAATGTACGCTTCGTGAATAACCTGAAGATAAACCGCAACCTGCTGCAGCAGGCCAACGAAACATCCGATGGCCAGCACCCATTTGCGGTGATACTAAGCTGTATAGATAGCCGCACATCTGCCGAGCTGGTCTTCGACCAGGGCCTGGGCGATATTTTCAGCGTGCGTATAGCAGGCAATATTATTAACGGCGATATCTTAGGCAGTATGGAGTTTGGCTGCAAGGCTGCGGGTGCCAAGCTGATAGTAGTAATGGGACACGCTAAATGCGGTGCGGTGAAAGGCGCATGTGATCATGTGGAAATGGGCAACCTCACCGGCCTGCTGGAAAAGATAAAACCTGCAGTAGATGCAGAAGCAACTGAAACAACAAACCGTAGCTCAGGCAATGCTGAGTTCGTGGAAAAGGTAGCGGATATTAATGTTCGTAAAACTGTACAGGCCATCGTCGCCCAAAGCCCGATTCTCAAAGAAATGGCCGATGCAGGGCAGATCAATATTATAGGTGGCATGCACAACATCGCCACCGGCGAGGTCACTTTCTACGATGATACTTTGATAGGTAAATAAATAACTTACCGATCACTTTTCGTATGGCGGGGCATTTACCTCGCCATACTTTTTTACATCCCCACCTTTACCACCTGCCCAAAGGTCAGCAGAGTTCCATTCGGATCGATCAGTGGAAATTCTTTCAGGCCCAGGGCTTTAATTCAAGCCTCCCCAACCTGGTCATTGGCGGGGTCATGCTTTTGTATTGTTCATATAGCCCCTCTATGTCTTCATCTACCCGCAGGTATATCATAAAGTCCGACTTCCGCGGATCCAAAGCCAGGTATGCAAAAAAGTGCAGTTCTACAGGTCCTTTAAACAGTATCATATAATCACCATGATCGGCAGTTAGCTCAAATGCCAGTCGCCCAACATAGAAATCCAGGGTAGCCTGCTTATCAATAAACGGTAACTTAGGTACTGCAGAAGTGATCATAGACTCATTTTGCTACTAAAATAATGGTAATTTGGATTACACCTTCCCTTTTATCCATATCATCCACTTTTATTAGTCTACCTTTGAGCAGAACACAGTCAGGAATTAAACAAGATAATAATTAACACCATGAATAAATCAGGACCAATTATTGTCATAGAAGATGATAGGGACGACCAGTATGTCCTTATGGAAATTTTCAAAAAACTACAGTATCCCAATAAAATTGAGTTTTTCTCTGATGGCAATGAAGCGCTCGAATATCTTAACCTGACTGATATCCAGCCCTTCCTTATACTTTCCGATATCAATATGCCCAAGATCAACGGATTTGAACTAAGGGAAAAGATCTTCACCAACGAGCAGTTGCAGACCAAGTGTATCCCATACCTGTTCTTTACCACCTCAGCTACCCGTAAATCCGTTACTGATGCCTATGCCCTCTCAGTGCAGGGTTTCTTCACAAAACCATCATCTATGCAAAGCCTAGAGAACACCATTAGAAAAATAGTGGAGTACTGGCAGGAGTGTATCGCCCCTAATCAATTCGACGATTAATAGTCTCTCTTCCACTCAGAAATAAGTCAGAATGTACGTAAATTTATTCCGGCACATTCTGCTCACTTATTCAAAACACCAAAAAATACACACATGGAAAAAGGTACAAAAGAAAAACCATGGAAACTCAAAACACCTCCCGGCACTTCCGACTACGAAATGTACAAAGATGTAAAAGACGGTAAGGATGTAATCGTATGTGTTGTGGGTAAAACCACTCTGTTATACGATTATCGTTGCCTGAAAGACCTGCATACTATGCTCAAAAAGCATGGCGACTGGATGGAACTGGGCAGCGCAGACGAACAAAAGCCCGCAAAGGATGGTACTGTAGAAGCCTGGGGCCGATCCGCCGACAATCCTGTTGGCGGCTGGTACGGGCTCAAAAAAGGCCTTCGTGGCAGGTTTGGCATGTATGTACCCCCATTGATGGAAGAACTCGGTCTGGCAGAGGTCACCCACGATGCGAAAGGAAATAAAATGAGAGCTAAGTAATTCCCGGTGCTCTTTAAAAAGAAATAGAGGATGGCGAACCATCCTCTATTTTTATGTTTAGATTATTAGGCTTAATTAAAACGCAATAGTATAAGTGATATCTACATGGCAATGCAGCGTAGTAGTTATCGGGCGGCGCAGTTTACCAAACACCAGGTAAGTGAACCTTGTTTTTGAATTGAAGTATTTCTTCACATCTTCGTTAGCATCTATTACTGTTGGTTCCAGTACAGTGTTGTAAGTATCCGGGTTGTTCTCTATGTGTGCAATTTCGTAAGAGTCATAGTTACCACCATTTGCATCAGTATGGAATGCCGCACCCGCATTTTGGAAGTTTGCGAAGTTGTTGGTAGAGCTACCGTCTGTAAGTGTCAGTTTTATGTGCGTGATCTTTACGCTCTTGATTGCGCTGTAACCTACTACACCACCTGTTTGCGACTTGATCATAGAATCCAGGTCATAAGTGAATTCTGTTTCGGCAAATTCGCCTTGCGCTGTAGTATCATTGGTTGGTGGTATCACTATATCAGCGCTTGCGCCGGTAAAGTTGATATCCGGTGTCTTTACCACATCGGTGATCTTGTCGCACGATTGCAGTGAAAATACTGTTGTCAGGACTATAGCGCCCAGGGCCATTTGTAGTGCTTTTCTCATAAATAATTTTTTTATGAGGCAAACCTAATAAGTAAACGATACACTATCGGCCATAATGTTCTGAATGGTATGTATAATGTTCTGAAAAATCGTGATGAGATCCTATAATTGTTTCAGCAACTCATCCCTGTATTTCTTAGATACAGGCAGTGTAGTGCTACCTACTACCACATGCGCGGGTGCTACCGTTGCTATTTTATTCCGGTTCACCGCATATCCCCTGTGAATACGTACAAATGTTCCGCTACCCAGCTCTTCCAGGTATTGCTGCAGCGATGTGCGCACCAGATATTTTTTGCGCTCGGTATGCACACTCACATACACATGGTCGCTTTCCAGGTACTGTATTTCATCTATCTGCACCTTGTGCAGCTGGGTACCGTCCTTTATAAATATATGATCCTTGGCTTCTCTTGCCTTTGGTGCCGTTTTCCCAACTGTATAAAAGTTGTGCATTGCTATCTCTATAGCAGCATACAGGTCTTCGCGCTGAAAAGGCTTCACCAGGAAGGCGTTAGGTGTTACACTCTTCGCCCGTTCCAGCGTGGCAGCATCACTATTCGCCGTCAGGAATATAAAAGGCATATCCAGGTTATCGCGTATATAGCGGCCCACTGTTATACCATCCTGCTCACTACCGCTAAGGTTTATATCCAGCAGCACCAGGTCGGGTGCTTCGGTTTGCAGCATTGCTATTGCTTCCTTATAGTCACAGCACGGTTCAGGTACATTGTAGTTCATATTCATCAGCACAGACCTTATACTGTCTGCAATGATCAGCTCATCTTCTACTATACCTATTTTAGCTCGCTGCATCCGGAAAAATTATAGTAAAGA
>CAYZKL010000031.1:17975-25496 GCA_964478855.1 uncultured Flavipsychrobacter sp. | reverse complement strand
ATACTTATAAATAGCAGTCCCTTTCAGTTGTTTACTCAATCGCCTTACCAGGTACAGTCCCAGTGATCCAGTATCCTTACTGAACACCCCTTCCGGCAGGCCCGGCCCGTTATCATAGTAGCGCAGATGGTACATACCATCCGTCCGCTCCAGGCTTATGCGTATCATTGGCGTAGCCGTTGATGCAAAAGCATGCTTGAACGAGTTAGTGATCAGTTCATTAAGTATCACCCCCAGCAGCACTACTGTATTCAGCGGAAAAGCTATTTCAGGTATCCTGTTTTCAAACACCACTCCCCTCCCTTCATTGCTGAAAGCATGGTTCAGGCTCGCAAACAGGTCTCCCGCAAATGCAGAGAATTCTATTGCTTCAGTTTCATCGCTGCCATATAACTGGCTGTGTACGGTTGCAATGCTCAGCACCCTGCGCTGTGCGGTACGCAGTGCACTTTTAGCATGCTCGTCCTGCAGGTTTGCGGCTTGTAGCTCCAGCAGGCTGCTGATCAGTTGCAGGTTGTTCTTCACCCTGTGGTGCGTTTCCTTCAGCAGCACTTCTTTCATTTTTAGCGCCTTGTCTATTACCGTATTCTGCTCCCGCAGGCTGGCTGCCTGTTGGGTTATTATAGTGTTCGCTTTCTGTTTTTGTCTCAGGTTCCGGTATATAAATATGGTCAGCACTATGAAGACCACAATAGCTATGAGTGATGCTATAAGTGCAGCCTGCTGATTCCTTCTTACCTCCTCATGCGCGCTTGCTTCCAGCTCATTACGTTCTTCCTGCTGGTCTATATTTATCTTAGCTACCTGCATGGCATCATCAATGGTCTTTTGAGTACTGTTGATGATACCTATCAGCGAATCATATCTTTTATGGTATGCCAGTGCCGGTATCGGCTGATGCACCTGCTCATACAGCCGGCTAAGTGTTTTGCAGTAGTATTGTTGCAGGTCTATATTCTTCATCTCCTCTCCCATCCTTACCGTCCGCTCACCATAAGCTATTGCAGAGTCATACTTACCGGTCGATGCATACAGATCGCAAAATGTAGAATTGATATAGGCTATTGCCGAATAATTATTTGCCTCAATAGCTAATGGCAACCCCATGTTCAGGCAATACAGGGCACTATCTCCTTTCTTCATTTTCACATAGGTGGTCGCCATGGTGTTCCACAGGTCTGCAATAAGGTCCAGCCTTTGCGTACCGGTGAAATGAGTTTGCACAAATGCTATATCTTCTTTGAACCACGCTATACCTTCATTATCCCTGTCCAGTTCGGTCAGGCACTGTGCGTATGCGCGTACCTGGTTACATTCATCCAGTGGGTCCTTCAGTTCCCTTGTCAGGTCCACGAGCCTCTTCTGGTACAGCAATGCCGCTTCCAGATCTTTGATACCATGATGCGCATGAAACATGAAGTGCAGAGTCCGCGCCTCTACATCCTTCCTGCCCAGCTTTTTTGCCTCAGCTATGCTAAGTTTAAAGTGTGTCAGCGCATTGTTAAATGCCAGTACCTTACTGTAGCTTTCCCCTATCAGTTGGTGGGCTATCATTTCACCCTTATCCCAGTGTAGCCGCTCAGACAGGTTTAGTGCTTCGCTGGCATAATAGAACTCCTTGACCACTGAATCCGGTCTGTACGCTTTAGCGATACTTAGCAGTATATCTATTCTCGCTGTATCTTGTTTTGTCTTTGCTAATTCGCTAAGCAGGCTGTCTGTATACCTATTATTATGCTCCCCGGCAGCAGCATGGCCTGCAGGCAGCAGCCATATGAAAACTACAGCCAGTAATACCCGTATATGTGAGCTAAAGTACATTCCCGGCTAAATAAAGGAACTAAAGACGGTTTTTCAAAATAAATGTTCTCATACCATGATTTTTTGTAGCTAAAGCGATCTGCCCGCTTCAATATTGTCACTAACTTTATACTATCACAATGCCGCTAACCATACAATATTGTTCAGACCTGCATCTCGAATTTCCGCTCAACGAGCGGTTCATGCATAAACACCAACTGCAGGTGGCAGGCGATATATTAGTGCTGGCCGGGGATATTGTGCCATTCATTTTGCTCAATAAGCATAGTTACTTCTTCGATTTTTGTTCAGCAAACTACGTCGCTACTTATTGGCTGCCCGGTAATCACGAATTCTATCACTCAGATATCGCAAGCCGCAGCGGCACCCTGCATGAGCAGATCAGGGAAAACGTATTCCTGGTCAACAATACCACTATCCACCTGCGGAACATTCAACTTATATTCGCTACACTGTGGAGCCGCATCAATATTGCCGACCAACTGCAGATCGAACGAGCCATGAGCGATTTTCATTTGATTAAAAATAATGGACACAAATTCACAGTGCATGACGCTGATCAACTCCATAGTGAAGCTATCGCTTTTATTAAGCAGGGAATAGCCACCCAAGCCTCAGCTAAAAAGATAGTTGTCACGCACCATATACCCACCTTTATCAACTATCCCGAAAAATACAAAGGAGACATACTGAGCCAGGCATTTGCAACAGAGTATGCCGGCCTGATAGAGTCTTCCGGTATTCATACCTGGATATACGGGCACCATCATTGCAACACTCTACCATTCTACATAGGTCGCACCCAATTACTCACTAACCAGCTTGGCTATGTAAAACATGGCGAACACACTACGTTCAACCCCTCAGCAAAAATTAGTTTGTAATAATATAAGACCAGCAACGCTCCATTAACAACGCCTAGCTCTCCACACCACTAAATCCCCTTACTCCTTACCCCTAAAAACTTCAAAACCCACCCTTGCCAGTTCCTTGCCGTTCACTACTATAGCCAGCTCATGCCTGCCTTCATAGTGCTTACGTGTGGTCATGTCTTTAAATGATTGTTTTCTCTTTATCGGGTAGTTACGGTTGGGTGCAAATGTATTTTCAGTCACCTTAAATATCTTTTTCCCCGGCACACCATTCGCTTTCATGTAGTAGATCATATACTCCACCCTCAGCACTGTGTCCTTAGGCTCTTTATGTGTCAGTACAAACGAGAATACCAGGTCATCGCCTATCCGTATCTTATCCTGCGTGGTTTTTAGCTGCTTTACCCTTGCACTGGCTATTGCACTTACTCCAAATAGCGAGAGCGCACCTTCATCTGCTTTCTTCAGCAGTGTCCTGCTGCCATGCTTCAGTATCCAGTCTGTTTCCTTGCTGCTGCCCTTCCATGCCCTTATAATATTCATAACCAGCCCAGGATTGTCTCTCGTTATATCGTTCAGGTTGTTAGCAACACTCTTTCTCACATATTCCGATGGGTCACTTTTTAGAGCTTCCAGTATGGGCAGTATCGGAGCGGGATCTTTTTTAAATGCCTTAAGTGCCATCCCCCATGGCAGCCTTGGCCTGCAGCCCTCACTCGCCAGCCTTCTTACCGATGGGTGTTCATGCGTTGTCCATGCCAGCATCTGGCTCATTACCTGTTCCGGGTATTTTTCTATAAATGGCCGTATCGCAAATTCACAACTGCTCAGTATGGTCATCGTCTCCATTGCCTTCAGCGACTCCTTCGGGTGGTCCAGGCCATATTGCTCTATATAATCTGCCAGGAAAATGTACTGGAATCCACCACCGCCCGGCTTGTTCTTCAGCACATGTTTTGCCAGTAGTGTTGCATCCCTTATATCCTGCTTATACTTGCCAGATAATTGCCCCGCAAAGCTTTTGGCCACATGGCGCACACGTTGCATCAGCTCCAGTTCATCCCATTCCGGAGTAAAGAAATTACGCCCGAATTTACGTTGGTCAAAGCCTGGTAATACTTCCTTACAAAATCCCGACAACTGTTTAATGAATGCCTCATTATACATGAATTTCAGTTGCTCTGCCATGAATGTCTTTTATTGGTAAAGATATTATTTCCTCATACTCATATAGGTGAAGTACTGATTGTTTTTTATTTTTACCCTGACCTCTTTACAGCTCACATTTATACTATGAATAAAGCGATACTGATCTTACTCATCATCCTCAATGCAGTTGTGCTCCTGGGTCAGCTATGGCCTGCCGGGGCGCCGCCGTTTGCCCGCACCGTCAATATCCTGTTTCTGTTCAGCAGCCTTGCATTTTTCCTCTACATGATAGCCCGCAAAAAGTAGAAAGACGCTCTGCACTAACTAACCCCTGCTGGCCTTCTGTTTAGGTGCCGCCTTGAATGTGAATGTACGCTGTGAAATATAGCTGAGCACAGACGTAATGATACACACAAATGTGTATGAAATAGTAGGATGGTCGGGATTGATATAAGCGAATACCCTTACCAGGCAGTAGCTGATCAGTATAAAGGTAACCGTTGTTAACCCATACCTGAAGAACTGAACCTTACCTCTCAGTATCGACTCCGGGAACACTATATACCGCGACATGATAAAGCCCGGGGGGAAACTGAAACAAAAGGCAATGATATAAGCAGCTACTTCCGGAGTTATAACCAGGTTATCATAGATATGTACCGGTTCACGGTGCAGTATATAATTGATAGCAATAAACTGTATGAATATATTCAGCACGGTATTGGTACCACCGCAAGCCAGGTAACGGAACGTTTGACTTGGAATGAATTTTGAAAAGGGCTTATGAAAAAGATCAATGAGACCAATTATTATGCGCCTGGTTGTCTTAAGCAATACACTGAATTTGCAGCAAAGATAGTTTATTTATATCAGATGTATTACCCCCATTCACGCAATACAATACGCCTTGTTTTGTGGATAACTACAAAAACTATTTTCCTCAGCTATTCCGCTACCGGCAAGCCTCTCACTCCTTAGTCCCTAAAAGATATCCACAAAATTCGTCTACGTCATATCCTCTTTTTACCTTTACACTGCTTAAGTCCGTTTCTACTCATTATAGGAGGATAAGTCAAGGTTACTACGGATAGTAATCTATGAAAAAGCCGGGGATTATATTTTTCGCTCCCCTGCTCCCGCTCCAACACACCACACCAAATTTTGGTCACCCCAATAGGGTGACGATGGGGTGACCTTAGGATCACTTGGGGTCACGATAACCATCGGCAAGGAAAGATAATAGAGTCAATAACTATTTTCGCTCTATCGCCAAACGCACTTCGCACTCAATTTTGATGGGGTCACTTTGGGGGGTGCTGGGGTCACCGCAAAATTTTCAACTCCAATTGAAAACCAATTACTTAGTAATGAAATTAGAAAAATGGGGTGACTAAGAAATTTTATAAATGGGGTGTCCGGAATATCTATATCAAGGTTAATTCAATAATCTATTTAATGATCTCGGTTCAATAGCAACTGCCTCAATGTTGCCAGATGGGAAAATAATACCAACGGTACCACGACGCCCGGCAACCAGCAGAACGGAAAATGCGCAACAGCAATATTTGGTTGGTCAAACCCGAAATGCTGAAATGGGGTGTGCACAGAAAAAATAGCAGTAATTACAATATTCATCAGCAGTGCCAGGCAACAAATATTCCAAGCGATCAGCAATCTTGAGGATAGCAGTTTTTTCACATATCCGAAATAATAGACGAGTGGTGCTGTAAGCCCGGCAATGATATCAAAGTTGCGGCCTTCAAAGGTCATTTCTATAGGTATCGTCTTCGCCATAAATAAATAGAACAAAACAATCTCTACACCTATGCGTATCGTATGTAATAAAGTTAGTTGTCCCGCATTAAGGTTATCTATAAAGTTTCTGCCACCTGTGGTAATAAACAATGTAAGGATCAGCAACATAGGCGGGGCTACTAACAATATAAATTTCGGAGGCTTTGCAAATCCGTCTGTATACATGTCTGTCTGCCCTGTTACCAGCAGAAACGCCATCCAGACCAGTATCATTACCAATGCAGGATTTGATCTGTTGGCCGCCCTGTAAAACTGGAATACAGTCAGCAGCGTTATGATGACGAATGTGGCTTTTAGCGTTACTGATACCTGTTCCATATATAGATGATTTGATAAATGCAGAACCCTGGTATAAAGATAACACACAATATGGCTATGATGTATTTTACTTTAACTTTGAATAAAATAAACCAATGAGCAGGCAGACAGGAGTAGCATTACCACAATTACCCGCGTATGATAATTGCCTGATCAGCGCATGTCTTAAAAAACATTTTACCAAAGCACGCAACAGCACTACAGCTACAGATTATACTGTAAGTAAAAACATTGCACAGGTAAAGAAAGAACTGGAACTCATTAATAAAAATACCGGCGTTGAGATGTCCTATGCTTACCTCGCAGCTATGGAACATTCCCTGCCCGATACATCTTTTCGTTATGCGGTCATTTACAGGAATGATGTACCTGTCCTGTTTGGTTACTTCCAGTTGTTTACCCTTACCTCTCAGAATTTCAGTTTCGATAAAAATAAAGGCTTTGTAAAAGGCATCTTCCGCTTTTTTCTCGATCTCAAAAAAGCAAAGGTGCTTATATCCGGCAATGCGCTGCGCACTGATACACCATGCTGCTGCTTCAGCAATGCTGACTTGAATAATGATGAGGCTACTGAAATACTGGCTGCAGTAGGCGAAAAAATTGCTGCTGATGAACATGCCACTGCATTACTTTTAAAAGACATTACAGTTTCTGCCCGTATGGGTAAATGGCTTGCCGGCCTTGGTTATCAGTCCCCATGGACCGATATAGTGATGACCATGGACCTCAGGCCAGAATGGACAGGTATAGAGAGTTATATTGCAGCACTCAGCCGCAAGTACAAGACACGGGCCAATAAAATACTGGCTGCACGCGAGGGCATTGAGATCAGGGAACTGGCGGTGGCTGACCTGGCGCATTGCAGCAAAGACATACACGATTTATTCAGTCAGGTAGCCGACAACCAATCATTTGTGCTCACCCAACCTGCCGTCGGTCATTTTCATGAATTAAAGAAGATATACGGCAACCAATTCGAGGTAATAGGATTCTTTCATGAGCGGAAACTGGTTGCATTTTATAGTGCGTTCACCTCCGGCGATGTATATGATATATACTATGCAGGCTTCGATTACAAACACAATACCGATCTTCAACTCTATTTCAACATACTGTTTTCCGGCCTTGAGCGGGCAATTGCTCAGCGCAAAAAACAACTGAAATTTGGCAGAACATCGTTTGATGCAAAAGCCAGCATAGGTGCCAAACCTATAGAAATGGACTACCTTATTAAGACAGTCAATATTCATAAAGTTGCTACACAGTGGTTCATCAATTACTTCTCCACTATGGAAGATGGCAAATGGAAATTACGAAACCCGCTAAAGTAACAATTGCAAGATGATACTCAACCAGGTAACAGTCCCCACCCTTAATGTTGAATTATCCATAGCATTTTATGAGTTATTGGGCCTGAAACTAATTGTAAAGGCCCTTCCTCATTATGCAAGATTTGAGTGCCCGGGAGGCACTACATTCTCTTTACATCTTGTTGACCAGTTACCCATAGGTAATGGGATCAGTGTATATTTCGAATGTGATCAAC
>CAYZKL010000031.1:2092-17965 GCA_964478855.1 uncultured Flavipsychrobacter sp. | reverse complement strand
GGAGCGCCTTATCGCAGCAGGTATTGAGTGTGATGAACGGCCTATGGACAAGCCATGGCTATGGAGAGAGGCGTCAATAAAGGATCCTGACGGCAACCACATCATACTGTACTATGCCGGCAGCAACAGGCTGTATCCTCCGTGGAGAATAGGAGGAGCGAACAATGAATAGATCAATGCCTTGCGTTTCGGGGCTTTTTGCCACGTTCCTTCACTTCACCTATCAGGAAGCCAAACGGCTTTAATGCGGGGATATTATCGCAGATGATCTTTACTATGGCCAGCATAGGTATAGCCAGTATCATACCGGGTATGCCCCATATCATTTCACCTACTATGATGACGATAATGGTACACAGCGGATTAATACTAACTCGTGCCCCAACTATCAGCGGCTCCAGAAGGTAGGTCTGTGTAAACTGTACAATGGCGTACACCACAAGCACCCATAACACCATACGCCCGTCTCCCTGGTTAAACGCCATAAGAGCAGTAATTAAGGTGCCGGTAAGATTACCTACAAATGGCACTATCTCCAATAGGCCACACAACACAGCAAAGAACAGTGCATGCCTAACACCGATTATCGAAAAGCCAATGCCATACATCACCCACAGCGTAGCGATCATCATACCCAACCCACGTATATATTGCTGCGCCACCTTACTGCTAGAGGTCATTATCTTTTTAGCCTGCTCCCGGTTATCTGTGGGAGCCAGTTTCAGTACGAAATCCTCAAGATGATTACGGTAGTAGATGAACAGGAAGATGTAAATAGTAACCACTAAAGACGTACCAAGCAATGACAATACAGAACCCGCTACACCTGCTATCTTCGCACCTGCTTTTGATGACATGCCTGAGCTCTGCTCCTTCATCATCTTTTGCTGCGCCTCAGTGCTTACACCAAATGTGCTGTGGATGTATTCCTGTATTTTACCGGGCAGCTTGTTCAGTTGCTCAGATATCTGGTCCGCGTCCTTGGCTATACCAGCCACCTGCCACGACAATAATGCTATCAACCCGCTCACAACCGCTATCAATAGCAGAACACATAGTATGGCGGCCAATGCTTTGTTTACACCTTTTCGCTCCATCCATGCCGACAGAGGTACAAGCAGCATTGCAAGCAAGCTCCCGAAAACTATGGGCACCAGGAAACTTTTGGCAAAATACAGTCCGCAACACAGCAGGAATAAGAATACCATGGTGCGGATAACTGTTGTAAATGTCGAATTTTGGTTCACCATAATGATCAGTTCTGAAATGAAAAATAGCTTTATATACGATGTTGTTTTAAAAATGTATAAAATATCAAGCCATGACCATATCCATCACCTGCTCTATGATAAAACAGGAACTATGTATAGTAAATGTATGTTTATTTAATAGTTCTTAGCCGTAATAAAGAACTGAGATCGCTATACTCTTTTCAGCCATCCGGTAATGCTCATCCTCGGCCGGTTAGCCACTGCAACCTCATGTTCTATGATGTCACTCTGAAAAAATATGGCCTTTTGGTTGTCAGGAAGTATCTCCCTGATCTCATCACCCTGGTGTATCAGTAACTGTCCGCCGTCTGCCTCTTTCCAGTCCTGGTTCAGGTAGCTGATCATCGAGAACTTCCTGTTATAGTCATTCTTCAACTGATCCCTATGCCTGCCATAACTGGTACCCTCTTCATACAATGCGTAGTGAAACTCACAGGCATTGAGCCCGGTAAAACAGCTTTTATTAAGGTGCGCCATAAACTGCCTTACAGTATCCAGGAACTCCATTTCAGCCGCATTCTTGGTCTTGGTATCCAGCCAGCAGGTCTTGTCGCCGCGTATCTTCTGGGTCTTATCCTTTATAACTGCATTACCTACTCCTGCTGCTATCATTCTGCTATCCCTTTTCAGTCTTAGCAGGTTTTGCTGTAAAGAATCTGCCAGCTCAACACTTAAAAAAGCCTCAGATATGCCTATCTTATTAGTAATAAACCCCTCGATCAACTCCTCAAATTTCGCTTCCATGTATGCCCTTAAGTCCTCAAGGTAGGCTTTAATAACCGCATATCCCTATAACATGATTACTATCATATGGATTTCTGCGTACTCTGTAACTGTTCAAAAATCAATACCTCACATATACGTGAGGTATTGATACACCAAATTCTACTATCACATCCCTGGAAAGGAACATGCTATAACAACCTAAACATCCTGATCAAACAAAATGCTGATACAGCAAATTTATAGCCGACAATCGCTTTAGAAAATGACTTTCGTCAATATGGGAAATGATAGATGTCAGTAATCGTCATCTATTCCAGCTTCAGTTGAATTTTACGGAAGTCGCTCATCGAGTTGTCATTGCTTATGTACACTTCAGCACCTTCAAGTAATTCCTCTGCGGTTATATAGCCATCGTTGTACCTTCTTACGTCTGCAAACCTTGCAACGAACGTAAGACAGTATGGTTTTATCGAAGGGGTACCCGGTTCAGTTATTTTGAAGTCTTTGCAACCATAATAAACACTCATTGCAAAGTACTTTAGCTCAGCATCCTTGAATTCCTGTAATGCCTTTAGTGGCGGCAACACACAATCTTCAAACACCACAGATGCGATCTTCTTCTCGGTCATATTCTTCTCGCTGTAAGTGTCACCATCCTTGAGTGCAGCTATATACAATGCCACAGCAGTATCATTATACAGGCAAAACCTGAAGGGTGAACCTTGAGCCAGAAAACTTGTGGAGATCGTTGTCTTATTAGAAGCGGTCAGAAAGAAATTTCTCAGCGGCATAAAATGCTTCCTGAGCAATACATCATTGCTTTCCCTGCTCTTTGCCGTAGTATCAAGGTATCGTTCGGTAGAGTTGATGATGGTCATCACATCTATCTCCAGTGCATGGTCTTTGCTGTTGCTGATGTATAAGGGTAAATTTTGTTGTACCTCCCTTATGCACTTTCTTAGTGAGTCCAGTTTAGGCAACTCCCTTGTTGCTAAGACTCTTTTGTCCTGTGCATTAGTAACTGTAGACAACAGGACACTGACTAAAACAAGTAAGACTCTTTGCATAGTAGCTCAATTAATTGTTAGCGTATTACATATTACACTAAAACCATGCCGCATTACATTCCCGGAAAAGACAGACTTTCAAAAAAAACATTGGCTTTCTGTTCAGGTACTTCCTGCTTGGTGTATACATACATCACTGCTATATATTTACCATTCGTCCAGCCCTTCACTTTCATGTTATCTCCTTCTTTATCTTTCCAGTAATCAATGACTCCTCTTGTGTCTTCTTTTTCCTTGAGCCTGTGGCCCTTGCCATATCCTACGGCATCTGTAATATTCAACGAGGTTTTCAGGTAATCCATGTATGAGATCAATACGTCTTCACTAACCTTCAGGTCTTCAATTTTATCCTTCAACTTCACGCATATGATACCATACCCTACATCATTATTATTGCACTCCCCGGTATATACCTCCGATGAATCAGGACTTTTCTCCATTTTAAATACGCCCGGATCACAAAAGAAATATGCAGAACATCCGCTTTTGCTTATCGCGTACTTTTTCAGGCTCTGTGCGTCTGCGTTGCCAATAACCAGCAGACAAACAATAATTGCTATCAGTTTTTGCATATTGTAAATGTATAAAAATCATACAATAAACAACAGCACATCCATCCTAAATATATTTAAGTATTTTTACACTAAATCATTCCTTTTGAGCGCATCCGTTTTTTTGATAACGCCTCCCTTTACGCAGCTGAACACCCCTTACCCTGCAACTGCATACCTGAAAGGCTTTCTCAACACAAAGAACATATCTTCTTTACAGGCAGACCTTGGTATTGAAGTGACGCTGGCATTATTCTCAACTGCAGGCCTTAGTGAACTGTTTGCTATCGCAGGCAAAAGCGACCGGGAATTATCAGAAAATGCCCTACGAATAATAGCCCTTAAAGATGATTATATCCGCACCATAGAACCGGTCATACATTTTTTACAAGGCAAAGACCCTACCCTGGCTCAACAGATAGTTAAACGCAACTTCCTCCCCGAGGCATCAAGGTTTGCACAGATGGATGACCTGCAATGGGCGTTTGGGGCAATGGGGCAGCAAGACAAGGCTAAGCACCTCGCCACTATGTACCTCGAAGACATTTCTGATCTTATTGTGGAGTGTGCGGACCCTCATTTCGGATTCAGTCGGTATGCTGAGCGCCTGGGTAGGTCGGCAAATAGCTTTGATGAATTATACGAAACGCTTCACGCTCCTCATACATTTGTCGACAAGCTCCATATTGCGATCTTAAAAGAAAGAATGACTGCTGTTCAGCCAAAGCTTGTAGCAGTATCTGTGCCGTTTCCCGGCAACTTGTACTCTGCGTTCAGGTGTGCACAATGGATCAAACAGAACTGTCCGAGTGTTAAAATAGCTATGGGCGGTGGATTTGCAAATACGGAGTTACGTTCTCTGTCCGATGCACGGGTATTTGAGTTCTTCGATTTCGTGATACTTGATGATGGTGAAGCCCCGATGGAAAATCTTATCCACCATGTTATGGGCCAGTTACCGGCCGACGGATTAAAACGAACTTTCCTGCTGGCAGACGGGAAAGTAATCTACATCAATAATCAATCCTGTTCAGATTATAAGCAAGGCCAGGTGGGCACCCCGGACTATAGTGATCTGCTGTTGACTAGTTATATATCAGCAATAGAAGTAGTAAACCCGATGCATAGCCTTTGGAGCGACGGCAGATGGAACAAGCTGACAATGGCCCACGGGTGCTATTGGGGTAAATGTACATTCTGCGATACATCGCTGGATTATATACAACGATATGAGCCGCTTACTGCCCAGGTTATTTGCGACCGGATAGAAACCATTGTTGCACAAACAGGTCAAACCGGTTTTCACTTTGTAGATGAAGCGGCACCTCCCGCCTTGATGAGGGCATTAGCCCTGGAAATCATAAGGCGGGGTATTACTATAAGTTGGTGGACGAATATCCGCTTCGAAAAGAGCTTTACACGGGATCTTTGCTTCTTGCTCAAAGCATCCGGATGTATAGCCGTTTCCGGTGGACTGGAAGTAGCATCCGACAGGCTACTAGAACTGATACAAAAAGGCATCACTGTGGCACAGGTTGCACGAGTCAATAAGAACTTTACCGATGCCGGTATCATGGTACATGCCTACCTTATGTATGGTTTCCCTACCCAAACGGCACAGGAAACAATTGATTCATTAGAAATGGTGCGCCAGATGTTCCAGACAGGTATTTTACAATCAGCTTTCTGGCACCAGTTCGCGATGACAGCCCATAGCCCTGTAGGCATGTTTCCTGAACAGTTTAATGTAAAAAAGGAAACCGAAGCGATCGGCACTTTTGCTAATAATGATATAGTACATATAGATCCTACAGGTGCGGACCATGATAGTTTTTCACTTGGACTTAAAAAATCGTTGCTCAATTATATGCATGCCGCATGCTTTGATCACCCATTGCAGAAATGGTTTGAATTCAAAGTACCCAAAACAACAATTCAGCCCGACCATATAATTAAATCGCTGGAAGAAGAATCTTACGTAACACATAAACCCACCGCAAAAGTTATTTGGATGGGCAAAAAACCTGCGTTGGAACTCTTTACCAAATCGAAAAAAGGGAATACCTGGGAGATGGCATCTCTTAGATTTGTCAATATGCAGGAAACAAGCGAAATAAAGGTAAGTAAGGAACAGGGCATATGGCTACTGGACACCTTAGAAAAACTGTCTGTGAATAATCTGAAAACTCACACACTTCAGGAAGTCATGGACAGTTATGAAGCGGCGGGACTAGAAGACTTTGAGCTATTCTGGGATAACAAGCCTATCAATTCATTATATAAATTCGGATTACTGATCTTATAAGCGAATGAACAAAATAGCAATCATAGCATTGATATTAGTTTCCTGCAAAACAATTCCGGCACCGGTACAAAAGGATGTCGAAAATGTTGAAATTGCGGGCCCGATGTCTTGTACCGTTACAGGAAAAGTAGTCAGGATCCTTAGCATTCCTAAAGATGAGACAAACAGTATATGTGCACAGCACCCCTGCAGGGCCAAAATACTTATACTGAATGTCCATAACTGCGGGCAAGCTGTTCCATTGATACTTAACACCGGTGACACTATAGAAGCAAACTTCACCTACACACTATCGGATACAAAAAAAGTATTTCAGAACAGTGATGCATACTTTCCTGGCATGAAACAAGGTACTGTCTTTACAGCCCAGACTACGGAATTATTAAAGGCAGGTAACAGCATTGATTACATCATAGGTGGTTATAAGGTAAATAAGCAATAAGTCCATATTGTTTTAGTTTAAAAGAGTATCTTCAATCCTTTACAAATTACATGATCGTGAGAAAATTATACATCCCCATAGTTGCTGCATTTATAACTGCAGCATTTTATATCATTTCCACAGGTAGCAATAGTAATGCAGGTGAAAGCTATTTCGGTGAAACAGAAGCTATCGGTACTGACGAGGACGCAGATGCAAGGTATAGCTACGAATTGATGTTGCTACGCGATCCCGCAACAGGTAAAATCCCGGCACACATCCGGGAAAAAGAACTTGCATTTGCTGCTATGCTTCCAAATGACGCTATCATTAATCCTGCTTCCAGAACAACTTCGGTGAACTGGGAATCACGTGGGCCTTGGAATGTAGGCGGCAGGACAAGAGCATTTGCTGTGGATGTAACTAATGAAAATAATCTTATTGCCGGATCCTGTTCTGGCGGTATGTGGCGTTCTACTGATCAGGGACGCTCCTGGAAGCAAACAACGTTGCCTACTCAGCATAAAAGTATATCCTGTGTAACGCAAGACACCCGGCCCGGCCATACCAATGTCTGGTATTACGGTACGGGAGAAGCTTATGGCGCTTCAGCGTCAGTAAGCGGTGCCTATTATCTCGGTAATGGTATCTATAAATCTACAGACAGCGGTAAAACATGGAATATACTGCCCGCTACAACATCATCAAATCTTAATACACTGGATACATGGGGAGACATTATCTGGAATATAGTTACTGATCCGTCTGACCTTACTCATGATGTTATCTATGCTGCCAGTTATGGTGGTGTGTACAGAAGTGCTGATGGCGGCACTACATGGAACTTAGTTTTAGGAAGCTTCGGCACTTCATATTTCACTGATGTGGCTATTTCGGGTACAGGTGTAGTATATGCTACATTAAGCAGCGATGGACCAACTCGCGGGGTATTCAGGTCTGACAATGGAACCACTTTTACAAACATAACACCTGCCGGCTATCCGCTTACTTATAACAGGGTTAAAATAGGGATCTGCCCATCACATGAAAACCAGATCTATTTCCTTGGAAACACTCCTGGTTATGGCCAACCGGACACCAGTTATGGCGGAACTGTGGAATGGAACAGTTTATGGAGATACACTTATATTTCCGGAGATGGTATTGATTCCACAGGTGGTGGCTATTGGCAAAACCGCTCCCATAATCTCCCAACCACAGGTGGGTCATTTGACAAATTCACTTCACAAGGTTCCTACGACCTTGTAGTAAAAGTAAAGCCTAACGATACTAATGTTGTATTTATAGGTGGCACCAACCTTTACAGATCTACCTCTGCATTTGCCAATAGTAATCAAACTACTTTCATAGGTGGTTATGAAGAACACGCAACATTACCTGTAGTGGATCTTTACCTGAATCATCATCCTGATCAGCATGAATTGATTTTTATGCCAAGCAACCCCAACAGGATGATATCAGCGAATGACGGGGGCATGTTCTATACCAATGATAATACTGCCCCATCGATCATATGGTCATCTCTTAACAATGGATACCTGACTACGATGTTTTATACATGTGCAATAGATCATGCAGCTATCGACGATATTATAATAGGAGGTGCACAGGATAATGGTAGCTGGTATACTAATTCCGCTAACCCTACTGCCCCATGGACAACACCACGAGGTGGTGATGGGTCTTATTGTGCTATTGCAGATAACAGCAGTGCATATTATTTCAGTATTCAGGGCGGAAAGATGATGAGAGCCAAATTAACCCCATCCGGCCGGGTAGACAGTTTTGCTCGCATCGATCCTTCCGGAGGAAGAGGCTATCTGTTTATCAACCCCTTCACTCTTGACCCCAACAACAATGATATCATGTACCTTGCAGGGGGGCGATCTTTATGGAGAAACAATAATTTATCAGGGATCCCTTATGCCTCAAACTGGGATTCAATCGGAACAAACTGGTCACGAATCTCGGATTCTGTTGCTACTTCCAACCTAACTATTACAGCAGTGGCAGTTTCCAAACATCCTGCAAACAGAGTTTACTTTGGCACCGCTGCACAAAGGGTATTCAGAATAGATAGTGCTGATGCAGGTATGCACACTCCTAAAAATATTACCTCAAAAACAACCGGACATCTCTTCCCTTCCGGAGCAACTGTGAGTTGCATAGCAGTAGATCCCAACAATGCAGACCATGTCATTGTTGTATTCTCCAACTATAACGTAAACAGCCTTTTTTCTTCAAGAGATGGAGGAACTACATGGGCTAAGATCGGTGGAAATCTGGAGGAAAATAATAACACCGGTATTGGCAACGGACCATCATGCAGATGGGCAAGTATCATACCCGTAAGTGGCGGAACAGTTTATTTGGTCGGCACAAGTGTTGGCCTGTTTGCTACTACTCAACTGAATGATACAAATACGGTTTGGGTGCAACAGGGCACTAATAGTATTGGCTCATCCGTAGTAGATATGATCGATCATCGTGTTACCGATGGACTAGTAGTGGCTGCTACTCATTCCAATGGTATATTCTCTACCCACATCACCCAAGTGGCAAATATTAATGGCATAAAGGAGATTGCGGCTTCAGCACCCCACCTACATTTTACCAACTATCCAAACCCGTTCAGCAATGAGACAACAATAAAATTTGAATTAGAGGAGAAAAACAGCGTTTCCATTCATATTTATGACCATGCAGGAAGATTAATTAAAACACTTGCGGATGAGGACCTGCTGCGTGGCGAAAAAAAATACACCTACAATACCAGGGACCTTTCTCCGGGAATATATTACTGTATCCTGAAGACCGGTAATTATTCTGAGACCCGGAAATTGCTTAAACAATAATATCCGCTGGTGCTAGTGTTCAAAAATGTAGAACACTATTGTGTATAGGCTCATGTCTTTGTTATAAGTAACCTCCATAGTAATATGCGGAGGCGGACTAACTTGTTTTGTACCTGGATCAATTTCCTGCATAAAAACAAGCTTTTTATAAGCAGTCATACCTTGGTAAAAGTTAGGATGGTTAGCCATTTTATACCCCTTAGCGGATAAACACTCATTCAGCATGCTCTTATACTTATCGTATGCAGGTGCCACCTCGTCTTTATTTTTCGACTGGAATAGTGCGCCTTCATAAAAAAGCCCTGAAGAACCCACGAAGCGGGAATTAATAGTGCCGGGAACTTTAATACTACTTGCCCATATGAAAGCATTAAGACCTGCATTTAAAGCATTTCCCCTGACGTTGCGGAATTGGTTTGGCGCATCCCTTGTTATTGCGCTAACAGCCCTGCAAAACTCATCTGATTGCCCGTAGACCATCGCTGATGCGCTCGTAGCTACAACTAAGATTAAAAGTGCTTTCCTGAATAACATACTGCTAAAGTAGGTAATTTCAAGTACCACTGATTTATAGTATAAATTCGAGGCTGTGTTGATGTTTCAGATGGCAATTAATGACTGTTAAATTAGGGTTAATTCGATTTCAATATATCTTAAATCAAAAATGTATCGCTATATTTGTCGTACCCCGAATTATTAATTTTCAATTAAAGTAAGATCAATGAGAAAAGTGATTGTCTGCCTTTGTGCGTATCTTATTGGTGCCATGTCATTTAAAGTTGTTTCAGCTGACGAAGCTGTAACTTCTAACAGCGAAGCCAGGCTTGAAAACTACATTTCCAGGCTGTACAAGCAAATAGATTTCAGCAAATGTGACCGGTTGTCCTACGAGGTTTTTAATAAGGCCTATCGTGGTTACCTGAACTTACGGAATGCCGGTAAACTAAGCTTAGATAAAGAGATCATCTCTATCTGCAACTTCAACCTTCCATCTACTGAAAACAGATTATGGATCATTGACCTTGCCGAAAAGAAAATATTGTTCAACACCTACGTGGCCCATGGCCAGGGGTCAGGCGAAGGTTGCGCACAGTCATTTTCCAACAAATTGAACTCACACCAGAGCAGTCTGGGCTTTTATGTTACCGGCGATACCTATAAGGGCGAACATGGGACTTCATTACGACTGGAAGGTATGGATGTGGGCTTTAATGATGCAGCGCTGGACAGAGGCATCGTAGTACATGGAGCTGATTATGTAAGTGATAAATTCATTAATGGTAATGATAAACTGGGCCGTAGCTGGGGATGTCCTGCAGTATCTACCAAACTGTCTTTGCCAATTATTAATACGATTAAGGACAGTACCTGCATGTTTGTCTATTATCCTGAACCTAAATACCTGGCTAATGGTTTTTGGCTAAATAAAAAGCCTACTACCCTTCCTGCTGAAGTATTTTATGACAATATAATGGCGCGGGATATAATGGCTAAGAAGCCAACAACAATTAAGATCCAGTACATGAACAGCAAAGGTGAGACTGACAGTGTGAAAACATTTCCTGTTCCTCAGTAATAATCCTGGCTATTCCTCATTCACATATACCCGCTTTACTCTTTGCGATATATTGGTCATGATCTCATAAGAGATCGTACCGGCCCATTCGGCAAGCCGTGTTACTGGGAGACCAGCCCCAAACACGATTGCTTCATCTCCCTCTGCAGCGTCTGGTATGCTAGTAATGTCTACCATACACATATCCATACAAATAGATCCGACTGTTCTTGCCTCTTTACCATGTATCAACACAAACGCATTACCCTTGCCTAAAGTCCGTGGATAACCATCAGCATAACCAATACAGATAGTGGCGATCCGCATATCCTTAGCAGCGATAGTATGATGTCCGTAGCCTATGCTGTCACCTGCAGGTACATTACGCACCTGGGCAATCGTAGTTTTTAAGGTACTTATCTGCCTGAGTTTTTGTTGCAGTGCATGACTTGTATCCACACCATAAAGTCCGAGGCCCAGGCGCACCATGTCATAATGCAACTGGTGGTGACGAACAATACCCGCAGAATTACATAAGTGCCTCATCGGCTTGTAGGTAAGACTTGCTGTTATTCTTCCACTCATCACCTCAAAATCATTTGCCTGTTTACGGGTAAAATCATCCTCCTTCGGGTCATCGCTGGCAGCAAGATGACTGAAAATACTAGCAATCTTAATAACGCTGTTTTCTTTGATTTTAATGATCAGTTCGTCAATATCCTCTTTATTAAAACCAAGCCGGTGCATACCTGTATCCAGCTTAATATGAACGGGATAGTCTGCTACCTGAAACGTGTTTGCAATATTCACGAATGCAGCGAATGACCGAAAGTTGAATAATTCAGGCTCCAGCTTCCATGCAATCATCCTGTCAAATGAAGTTGCATCAGGACTCATGACCATTATTGGCATCTTTATTCCTGCCTTGCGTAGGGTAATTCCTTCATCAGTATACGCTACGGTCAGGTAGTCCACACCTGCATACTGTAAAAGATTCGCTACTTCATAGCTACCACTCCCGTACCCAAAAGCTTTGACCATAGCCATTGTTTTTACTTCGGGCTTTAGTTCGGCTCTGAACACATTCAGATTGTGTGTAAGTGCGGACAGATCCACCGACATTACTGTCTGGTGCACCTGCTGCTCCATCAGTAAACCTATCTTCTCAAAAGCAAAGACACGTGCCCCCTTCAATAGCACCGCCTCGTTGTCGAAAGTCAGAAGATGAAAATTTTTAAGAAAAGCCTCCGTAGACTTAAAAAAAATGCTCCGATACTTTCTGTGTTTTCTAAATGCAGCCTTGTTCTTGTATAATGCAGGGCCAATTCCTATGAAACGCTGTATGCTACGTTTGCTGATCAATTCCGCCACCTCATCATACAAGTCCAGATCACGCTTTCCGGGTTGCAGAATATCAGACATGATTACGGTATGATGTAAATGTTGCTTCTGTTGGTCGAGATAATTTAATGCAAGTTGCAAAGAGGTAAGGTCAGAATTATAAGCATCGTTTATGATGGTACTGCTATTGATACCACGCCTTAGTTCCAACCTCATGGAGATTTGCTGCAGTTCCAGCATTACTGATTTTATGTCCTTAGAACTTATATTAAGCAGTAACATGACACACCAGCAATGTATCGCATTCTCTACCGACGCATCATCAGTAAATGGTATAGTTATACTAGTTTCCTTCCCTTTATATAAACCTGAGATGATAGTATTAGCTCCACTTTTGCTTATATCTTTTATTCTGAGATCGGCATCCTGTTTCCTTGACCAGGTAAATAACTGCAACGGGTCACCTGACCGACCGCTGTTTATCTGGTGTATATATTGAGCAATAAGCTCATTCACCTGCGCATGATCATGACAATATATCAATTGCTTAGCATGGCGGAAGAGTATTAGTTTTTCGTTGATTTTTTGTCGGGTATTCAGGAAACCCTCACTATGCGCCTCCCCGATATTTGTAAAAAGCCCAATAGTAGGCTGTATAATACGCTCCAGCTGCTCCATCTCACCTGTCTGAGAAATACCAGCCTCGAATATACCAAGCTGATGTTCCCTATTCATTTGCCAAACAGAAAGCGGAACACCCACTTGTGAATTATAACTTTTGGGGCTTCTTACAATATTATAGTCATTGCTTAGTAGTTGATAAAGCCACTCTTTTATTACCGTTTTGCCATTGCTGCCAGTAATTCCAATAACAGGAATTTTGAATTGTTTCCTGTGACCAATGGCTATTAGCTGCAACGCCTCCAGTGTGTCTTTCACCAGTATCACATTTGCCCCTTGCAAATTACTGGTATCTATACTTTGAGAGACAAGGAAGTTACGCACTCCATTTTGCCACGCCTGCAACAAATAATTATGGCCATCGCGAACATTTGTCTTTATTGCGATAAACATAGCGTCAGCTGTATTCGCTATGTTTCGGCTATCTGTTGCCAGTTCATCAATAAGCGAATCCTTATGCACCTCTGCAAGCCAAATGCCATTACACCATTTTCTTAATTGGTCAATTGTATTCATAAACCGAGTCAAATATAATTACATCTGGCAACACAAAACAGGAATTAACAAAAGAAGACGGCTATATAGCCGTCTTCTTCTAAATCAAACTAATTCAATACTATGACTCCGGATACAATACAGAGATAAACTGATTTTTACCATCGAACAGTTTTTTTGCTGTTTCCTGGATATCACTCGTAGTCAATTTATCTACGTATTTAGTGTATTGCAGAACGCGGTCCTGATCTTTACCCCAGAAAAGTACACTCTCCATTTTACCGGTCCAGTACTTATTTTCTTTGATGTCGGTAATATACTTCTCGCGCCACTGGCTTTTCACCTTATCCAGGTCTTTAGCTGATGGTCCGTTCTCTTTCAGTTTTTTGATCTCCTCATTTGCTGCAGCTATGAGTTTGTCGACATTTTCAGGGCCACATGGCAACTGAAGCTGTATACTGTAACGCTCATATGGCTCTTTAGACAAAGTACCATTGAAACCACCACCATAAATAGCACCTAATTTCTCACGAAGCTCTTCAATCACCTTGATGTTCAATACTTCGGCTACTGCCATTGTTTTCAAAGCGAGGTCTTCGCTATAAGGCATTTCACCGGTAAATATCTCCATGATCATGCTCTGCTTTTCTTTACCTTTTTTGATCTTCAGTTCTTTATTTCCTTTTACAGGACGAACACCGTTATCCTTAAATGCTACGGGCTTGTTATTTGCAGGTATGCTACCGAGATAAGTCAGTATCAATGGCAACGCTGTTTCTGGCTTAATATTACCTACGATAAAGAAATGGTAACCATCTGCACTGCCAAATTCATTCTTATATATTTCTAAAGAACGATCGAGATTCAGCTTGTCATAATCCGCTGCTTTCGGGAAAACCATTCTTGCCAGAGGATTATTATTGTACAATGTTTTCACCATAGTATCCATAAATGCAGCACGAGGATTTGAGCTGATGAACTGCACCATGCTCACTTGCTTTTCCTTGTAAGCATTGAATAGTGCCTCATCCCTACGAGGACTGGTAATGTAAAGGTTAACAGCCTGCAGCATAGTTTCAAAATCCTTAACTGTACTGCTTGCTTTAATTGTATTGTTGATATCACCTATTGAAGGGGTTACCTCAAGTTTTTTACCAGCAAGTATCTTCTCAAGGTCGTTTGGCGAAAAATTGGCCAGACCCATTGACTCAACCAGATCAGTTGCAAAGTTTACGTTGCTTCTGTCTTCCACACCATAACTATTAGATCCGCCTTTCTTCACACCATTCATCAGGATTTCATCGCTCTTGAAGTCAGTTGGTTTGATAGTAACCCTGATGCCATTGCTTAAAACATATGTAGTTGCACCAAAACCTTCATCCTTCATTTGTGCTGCAACAGCACCAGGTGTTGGTTTTACCGCCATCAATTCACTTGCAACTACTTTTTCCTCTGTTTTAGTTATTTCCTGGCTGAAACCTTTTGTGGTCATAGCAAGCAATTCCTTGTCAGACGGCAGTTTAACATCAGCTTTGTCCGGTGCAGTGATAAGCGTAAATGTATTTTTGTTAGCAAACCATTGTTTCACAGTGCTATTTACGTCTGCAGTTGTAATACCCGGCAGGTATGTTTTGTAATACGAATACTCATTTGCTATACCCGGGAATGGTTCTTTGTTGAGGAATGCGCGGATGTACTCTTCTACATAAGTTTTACTATCCGTAGTTCCTTTCTCATTGAAACTTTTCTCCATGCCGCTCATCATATCCTTTTTAGCAAGTTCAAGTTCACTCTCATTAAAACCGAACTTAGCTGCGCGCTCAAATTCTGCAGTTACAGCATTCAAAGCCTTAGCAGGATCTCCGCTACTCATCAGAGCAAATGCCTGGAAACTTTCGTAACCGTGAATCATATTATCAAAACCAGCACCTGCATAAGGGAATGGAGGATTAGCACCCTGAGCCAACTCCTGTAAACGACGGTTGAGCATCTGCTCACCAAGGCTTCTGATCATTTGCCTGCGGTAATCGCCTACTGTAACTTCATCCTGATCTTTTACAAACGGATAAGTAAGAATCAATAAAGAATTAGTAGCTTCCTTATCAGTAACAACCATAGCTTCAGGAGCCTTACGTGGTACTACGTCTACATATTTACGCTCTCTTTCTTTAGCAGGGTTTTTAAGTGCGGCAAAATGATCTGTTATCATTTTCTTAGCCACTTCCGGTTCAATATCACCTACTACTATCACAGCCTGCAGATCCGGACGATACCAGTCGCGATAGAAACTGCGTATAGTTTCGTACTTGAAATTCTTAAGTACTTCGTCCTTACCTATCGGCAAACGGTTTGCGTACAATGAACCTTCAGCCAGTTTAGGGAAATACTTCTTCAACATACGGTCCTCTGCACCTTTGCCGAGGCGGCTTTCTTCGAGTACCACTCCGCGCTCTTCATCTATATCTTTATCGGTAAGTAATGCATTATGCGCCCAGTCTTCTATGATCTGGAAACCTTTTTCCAGGTTACCAGGCTTATCGGTTGGAATTGGCAGATTATATACTGTCTGGTCAAATGCTGTATA
>CAYZKL010000031.1:0-2082 GCA_964478855.1 uncultured Flavipsychrobacter sp. | reverse complement strand
GCATTCAGATCTGCACCAAACTCCACACCTATGGACTGCAGGTAGCTTACCAGTTCATTTTTTTTGAAGTTCTTAGTACCATTGAAGTTCATATGCTCCATGAAGTGAGCAAGACCCAACTGGTCTTCGTTTTCAAGAATAGCGCCGGCCTTTACAACAAGCCTCAGTTCTACTTTATTCTCCGGCTTTTTATTCTTACGGATATAATAGGTGAGCCCGTTATCAAATTTCCCGGTAATTACATCAGGATCGTTAGGTAACTTCGATTGCAGGTCTTGCGCTGATGAAACGCTAATTGCACCGGCAATTAATGCTACGCACATAAACGCACGTTGCAGCGAATGTTTTATTGATATCATGTTTGTTGTGTTTGCTGCAAAATAATAGGTTTTTCCGGTAAAACCTTCTGAACACGCCTATTATTAGTTAAATTTCTGTTATACAATATCGCAAATGTGTAAACTAAGGTCGTGTGAAGCATATTTATTTCAAAAAACGAACGCTTATCTTCGCACCTAATTTTAGAATGTATGGCACTGATCAAGTCTATTTCCGGTATACGGGGTACTATTGGGGGAACACCCGGTAAAAGCCTTACTCCAGTCGATGTTGTTAAGTTTACTACCGCTTACGGAGCGTGGGTGGCACAACAGGGCGCCAACAAAAAGATCGTCATCGGGCGTGACGGACGGATATCCGGTGGTATGGTGCGTGACCTTGTGGCTGCAACACTTCAAAGCATAGGATGCGATGTAATAGACCTGGGCCTTAGTACTACACCAACTGTGGAAATGGCAGTGAAGATGGAACAGGCTGGCGGTGGTATCATTCTTACTGCGAGCCATAACCCCAAGGAGTGGAATGCACTGAAATTGCTCAATAAAGACGGTGAATTTCTGAATGCAGCAGAGGGACAATGGATACTCGACTATGCGGAAAGAAACGATACTACCTATGCAAGTATTGATGACATTGGCACACTTGCCACTAATGAAACTTATATAAAGAAGCATATAGACGAAATATTGGCGCATCCCTTGGTAGATGTAGCTGCTATCAGTAAAATGAACTACAGTGTAGTGGTGGATGCCGTAAACTCTACTGGTGCAATTGCGGTGCCGGAGGTATTGTATGCACTAGGTGTTACTAACGTAACTGTAATTAATGCTGAGGTAACGGGCCACTTTGCCCATAACCCGGAGCCATTACCCGAGCATCTTGTTGAGCTTTGCAATACTGTAAAAGCCAAAAGTGCAACACTGGGTATAGCGGTGGACCCTGATGTGGACAGGCTATGCTTTGTGTGTGAAGATGGCAGCCTGTTTGGTGAGGAATATACATTGGTAGCAATAGCAGACTATGTCCTTTCTAACAAAAAAGGCAATACGGTATCCAACCTATCCTCTACCCGTGCACTGCGTGATGTAACCGAAAAACATGGTGGGCAATACTTTCCAAGTGCGGTAGGCGAAGTGAACGTGGTTAAAAAAATGAAAGAAGTAAATGCGGTAATAGGCGGCGAAGGTAACGGAGGTATAATAGTACCTGAGTTGCACTATGGCCGTGATGCACTGATCGGTATTGCATTATTCCTTACTCAGCTTGCAAAGTCAGGCATAAGCGTACGAGCGCTTCGTAATACTTATCCCAACTACTTTATCTCTAAAAATTAGATCGAACTATCCGAAGGAGTCAATGTCAAAGAGATATTTGAGGAGATCAAAAAGAAGTACAAAGACCAGCCAATCAATACTGAAGACGGCCTGCGCATAGACTTTGACAATAACTGGGTACACCTGCGCACATCTAATACTGAGCCTATCATTCGCGTGTATTCTGAGAGTGCTACAGAAGCACAGGCAATAGAATTGGCTCTAAGAATAATGGCCGATATCAGGGTAATGATGCCTAAGCGATCTGATATACTTTGATAAATTATTATATTTAATGAGTATGGATGAAGACCTACCAATATATAAAGATGCCAACACCCAACAGCTTAATAAATTTGCCAAACGTATAATTACGGTACGAATTCTAATTTTTATCCTTGCTGTAATAAGCCTGTTCATGTCTAGCATT
>CAYZKL010000030.1:32472-38088 GCA_964478855.1 uncultured Flavipsychrobacter sp. | reverse complement strand
CACCAGCTCCATACCCTCTTCCAGTGTATAGCTGAGTGGTTTCTCTATAAATACGTGCATCCCGCTCAGGAAACACTTTTTTGCAATATCGTAATGGGTTGTTGTGGGCGATACTATATCCACGGCATCTACAGCCGCTATCAGCTCATCTACGTCCGTATAGCGCTTTACGCCATACTTGGCCGCTGCTGCCTCTGCCTGTTCATCATTGGGATCGTAGAAACCTACCAGTTTTGCCTGTGCTACATTCTGCCACTGCTGTATGTGTATCTTGCCCAGGTGGCCCGCACCGAAAACGCCCGTTCTTAGCATGAAATTGGTAACTATTCTAAACTTTTTGTGTGAAATAAAGACGCTGCAAGATAACAATAATATAGCATCATGCTACGCCTTTTGCCACAAAAACAGTGCCAGATTTAAAAACTTATAATGTCATAGTGAGCTTGCCGAACTAGTCATGGTGAGCCCTTGCCGAACCAACCCGGCTGACGACCATATCTTGGTGAGCACAACGAATCATGACATATAACTATCATTGCTGCAATTTTTTTGTAAAAAGGAAAATAATGTAATTCATAGGCTGTGTATTATATTTGGCAATTCTATCAATACATGGCAAAAGAAACAAGCTATTCCGACGAAGTTTCAAAATTATCTCAATATCTACTAAGTAAGGATAATGAGGATGCAAAAAGGCAATTGCTTTTCCCTCTATTCAGCCGATTATTTAAAGAAAAATTTAAATCTGAGTCCGCAGCAAACGGTGCAGACATTTATATTGAAGGTCAAATTATTGTTGAATGTAAAACTGACTTCTCACAATGGGTAGAAGGTTTTTACCAAGGTCTGCATTATAATCGAAAGCACGGGTTATCCTATAACACGATTATGGTTATTGCGCACAACTTTTGTTGCATTTGGAAATTGAAATCTATTCCTGAATATGCGGTAATTCTTTCTCGAACTGCTGATGCGATGAAAGCACCTAATGTTGTAGGCAAAGAGAATGCTAGAAAAACTCCTAAGCATAACAAAATTGAGATTCTAAATTCAGCAATTTACACCTTGATACCTGCAGACTTCAAACAGGATGCATACTCAGGTGGCAAAAGTTCATTACGTGAGTCATTTGAGATCCTTAAAATCCTAAAAAACTTAGATGTAGACCGGTACTTGGTCACGCCTCACAATTTTATCAGAGCAATTGAACGAATAAAAGGCTTTTTTGAACATCCTATAGATGCAGTTCATGCATTCTACGCAATAATCCCATATTGGGACATTACCTCTACGATTGCAGAAAAAGACAACGGTAGTTTAATTCTTGTAGGCTTTAGTGGAACAAAAGTTAGCGATGATATTTCCGTACCAACTGTACACATAAGGGACTTTAAACGGTTTGTCGAGACGCAATATATATTTACAAATGAAGGTTCAGGCTTAACAGTTGACTATTATTTCAGCCGCTTTGACGAAGTACTTGCAACAATTGACCCGGAATACGTAAAGCAACACGGCATCTTTTTTACTGACGCCAACCTAAGTCGCTATGCCCTTTGGTTTGCAAAACATCACTTCCCTGGAAATATTGATGAAAACTACATAGTATTTGACCCGGCTGCTGGCTCGGGAAACTTAGTAAGCAGTTGGCGTGGAAAATTAAAGCATAAGATCGTTTCAGAATTGCAACCAGACCTATTGCGTATCATCGATCGACGTATGCGAGCAGATCCATTTCATATTGAAACAGGGTTTACAATAATTCCAAAAACATCAGAAAACCAAGGGTTGAATTTTTTGGACAAACCCGCATCGGAATATATGTCTGCATTAAGTCGCGAATTAAAATTAAAAAATGTAAATCTTGATAAGCCGATTGCATTCTTACTTAATCCTCCATACAAAAACACTGATGAGAACGAAAGATTGAGAGAAGATACTGAATCTCATTACAGCATCGACCCTTCTATTCTCGAAGTAACTGGTGAGGATGCAGGCAAAGAACGATATCTTGGTTTTCTTGGGCAAATACTCAATATCTGTAAATGGCAGGAAACACAAAATGAGGAATTAAAACCTGTCGTTATGGTATTCACCCCAACTTCTTGGCTTATTCCTCGACCAACATACTTGTCATTTCGCAAAAAATGGGATGCTCACTTTCGCTATCATAGTGGATTTCTTATCACTAGTAACGAGTTTTTTAAACTCGAAGGAAAATGGCCACTCGCTTTTACAATATGGATATACGATGACAGCAATGAAAAAAGAGAGAATACTGTAGAAGTTTTTGATTTAACCTCGTTAAAGCGGAATGACTTGGACATCGCTTGGGGAGCAGATGACCTTACCTTAAATAAAATAGCCAATAAATTTTTAGAACAAAAATCAAAATTAAACCTCGACAATTCGCGAGGAGACATTAGGAAAAGTTTACCGAAAGTAATTCTTGGCAGTTTGGAGTTTAAACAAACAAGATATGATTATAGTGTTGCGAAAAAAGAAAATGACAAAGATAAGTTAGTGAGCGGATTCCCATTAAAAGACGAATACAATCATTATAAGTTAAATAGAAAGTGTGGTGACATACGTGGTGAGTTTGTTGGATTTATGGATGATTGTCTTCCTGTTAGAATCAAACAAGACTCTCTATCAAGAATGTCAAATCAACCTGATAGAATTTGGTTCAGACTTGACAATGACTTTAAGGGAATTAATAAAACAAAAGCGTTCTGCGGTGGGCCAGATAACCGTGGATATTGCGCTTATGACCTATTATCATCCAAGGCAATATTGACTTGGTTTGCAATAACAAAAACACTAAATGGAATCTACCCAGTTTGGGCGAACCAATATGACATATGGGAACCGGAAATTAAGCTCCAACTATCCAATTATTGGCATTCATTATGTTTTGCATTTGTGTTAGCTGAAAACCGTTGCATAGTCACAAAATTTGAAGCAGATAATCCTGTAGCCGGTGCTCCTGAAATATTTGTTGACAATCCTCTATGCCCCACAAATAAAGAGAGTTTCTGGTGTACTACACTTCAGAAAGAAATAGTTGATCAACCTAATATTGCAAAAAATTTGGTGAGTTTAATACATGAAATGTATCAGTATTGGAATATGAACTACTGCCAAGGTCAATGGCTTTATAATGTTGGTTTAAAAAATGAGCCTTATTTCAAATACTTTGACTACCCGGATTTCCTTACTCCGCACAGTGGCCTTATTCAAATCCGCAAGTATGCCGAACAGGAAAATTTAGAGGACTTGTTGGTTCGGTTTGCAGAAATCACAAGAGCAACAAAAGAAGTTAAGGCAGAATTATACCGTTTATTAGTTAACGAGTTTAAATACTTCGAATAAAGCTATGGCAAGGGGAATAACTATAACTAACTATCTTGTAAATGGAGATCCAGAGGGAATAATTCTGGCATACCTTTCTAACTGGTCAGGTCAGGCAATAAAGATTCCAAGGAATCTTTTTGCAGACGCTAAGAGAATGCCAGAGATTAATAGACCTGGGGTATATTTTCTCTTTGGAAAGAACACTGAAAATCAGGACGAAAAACTTGTGTATGTTGGCGAAGGCAACAATTTGTCTTCTCGTATTGTTCAGCACATGAATGATGAGGGCAAAGATTTTTGTGAAGTAATAGTGTGCTTTAGTTCTAAAGATGAGAATCTTCCTATATCCCACCCTGAATACCTTGAGCATAAAATAATAAGCCAGATTAGCGAATCGTCAGAATACCAACCTATTAATAGAAAGGAAGGAAATTCAATCACGGTTGCGCATATGGTGAAAGATGAAATGGAAACCTTTTATGACAATATGAAGATCATTCTGCCTACAATAGGATTCAATGTACTTCAGGAAAATAGAAAGGCTTTGCCGCTTGTTAATCATACAGTGAACAGCAGTAGCATCATCAGTTCCAATACAATAAGTGAGGATATACTTTACTTGGACATTAAAAATATTGTCGGATTAAATATCAAAGCAAGCGCTCGGCTCACTTCAAATGGACTTGAAGTGTTGGCTGGCAGTTCACTGAATCAGGACATTCAGAGTTACACATCTGGGAGCTATAATGCTCTAAGGCAAACCCTTCTGAAGAAAGAAGTAATCATTTCTAATCCGGATGGCTTAAAATTCGTCAAAGACTATGAGTTCTCAAGCCCCTCAGCAGCAGCTGCAACAATTATGGGATACTCTATAAACGGGAGAAAGGTCTGGAAAAACAAGGAAGGAAAATCAATAAATGATATTGAAGCGGCCCTATTAAAGGTCTTGGATAATTCAGATAGGCCCTAACCAATTGTAATTTTCAAAAAAATGTCCAGATGAGCAAAAAGTGTCTTGAGTGCAATAATAACATTGAACCTCCTGTGTACAATTACTCAACGTCTAATTTTGGTATACCGCTATGTATTAGCCATCAGAACTGGGTCAGGAATATGCCGGATGAAACAACAGATGAAGCTCTTTCGTTGTATTTCGCGCTAAAATTAAGAGGTGTACCTGCCGAGATTGAAAAATTTGATGGCCATAAAACAATTGATATTGCCGTTACTCATGCAAAAGTAAATATTGAAATAGACGGCAGCCACCACAACTGGAAACCACAACAAGCACTTGCAGATTTAAAACGTACCTACTTCTCATTTAAAAAAGGTTACTTGACATTAAGAATCCCCAACTCACTTGTCCGTAATCATCTTGATGAAACTGCAGACTTAATAACGGAGATACTAGTCGAGAATAGGTCAAAAATTGCACCTACTTACAAATACAAAAAACGGTAAGGGCGTTACCCCCTCTCGTCCTCGTTTGAAACGAGGATGCAACGGCACTCCTAACACCCCACTGGTCGAGGGGTCTCCCTTCGACCTAGCATCCGGCTACTTAATTAGTAGCCATTTTCATTAGTTCATTTATTTTTATTTTCGCTTCTTCTTCATTTTTAGCCTTAATTCGGGCAAACGTTTTTTTACCTTGATACATAAATGGGGAATCGTTCTTTTCGCTGAATTTATGTTTGCTTGTTTTTATATCCCCGACCGACCCATTTATTATTTCTATCAGGTAGGTTATTTTATCAGTAGCCATTTATAAATTTACTAAGACTTGCGTGTAAATGAGTATAGTTACCGGAAATTTTACTTCGCCCCTACTCGTCCCCCTACTCCCTCGTTTGAAACGAGGATGCAACTGCACAGCGTTTGCAACGCGTGAACCATGTACCGCTCTTTCGGATTTGTAATCCGAAAGCTATGGATTGGGATTTGTAATCCCACTCCCCCACCGCGAAGCATCCCGCTTCCGTACTTATCCACAATAACCCTATAAATAAAACGTCTTGGGGCGCACTACCACCCTTCTTATCTTTGTGTGTTGTACCATTCTTGGGCCCGCTTTGTCATAAAGTGCAGCATTCCTCAGCCACCCCACTCAATCTAAACTCCGGGCAAATAAAATAGAAATAGGGTGAGCACTTAGATCGGATCACTAAGAAGGAACAGCTCAAAACTCGGTGACCCCATATGGGGTGACCCTCACCCCAAACTACAATTGATAATCAAAGGCTTAGATAAATGGGGTGAGCA
>CAYZKL010000030.1:30796-32372 GCA_964478855.1 uncultured Flavipsychrobacter sp. | reverse complement strand
GGAAATGCAAAAATGGGGTGACTAAAGTCGAAAATCACACCCCATTTTCGACATATGAAAACTACCAAAACATGGGCACTCCCCTCCTGTGGTGAACTTGCCGAACAGTGGTGAGCCTGCCGAACCAAGGAGGGGACGTTAATTAAAGCGGCGGCTTTAATTAACCGGGGTGGTCAACATGAGTAACACAGGTCACCCCATATAGGGTGACCCACACCACAAACCATAATTGATAATCAATGACTTAGATTAATGAGGTGAGAAGGAAATGCAAAAATGGGGTGACTAAAGTCGAAAATCACACCCCATTTTCGACATACCTTACCCCTTACCCCTTACACCTTACCCCTAATTTTCCCAAGTGAGAACTTTTAAACCACTAAACAATTGATTATCAACAACAATGTGGGAAATTTTTCTTCGCCCGCCATAGCTTTTTTCAAGCGAAGGAGGGAAAATTGCACACTTACAAACCAACCCCTTAAAAACGATGATAGATTTTACCAGGCCGGGCCCATGATGGCGCATTTTTTAGGCCGTACATGTGGTTACAGCTAACAGGTACAGCGAACAAAAGATGACATAGAGAGGAACCATATAGAAGTAAGGCATAGGCATAAAAGCCAGCGCCATACCGCCGACAGAAGACCTGCGACAACAGCGCAGAGCTATCTTTTTTTCAGCGGAGCAATTGAAAAAAAGTCGCCTTTTCTTTTGTTACTTTTCTTTTGGCGACGCAAAAGAAAAGTAAACTCACGCCGGGCTACGCACCACGAGCGCGCACACCCCACTGAGAAAAAGTGAGAACTTTTAAACCACTAAACAACTGATTATCAACACCAATGTGGGAAATTTTATTTTTTTCACACTGCCTGCACTCCCCGACTTATGACTTATAACTTACGACTAACGACTAAAATTTCGTAACATTGGAGCCCTGATGAACCGTGATCGCATGAGTATAAAACTGAACATCGTACCTAATGAACTGTTGCCGCAATATGTGGCACAGGTAGGTAGCGATATGCAGCAGGCATTCGAGGGTTTGCACGACAGCGAATTAAGCATTGCTACCTTCAGTTTTTACACCTCCGTTTCAGCGGTATTTTCATCCCGGATAGAGGGCGAGGATATAGAACTGGATTCGTACATCAAGCATAAGCGCCTGGGGGCACATTTCCTGCCCGACTATACGCGCAAGACAGATGACCTGTATGAGGCATACACATTTGCACAGCAACACGCGCTCAATGAAGCAAATCTGCTGAAGGTTCATGCACTGCTCACCGCCCACATACTGCAAAAAGGCGCGCAGGGCAAAGTGCGTACGGGCAATATGTTTGTGCTCACAAAAGACGGCAGGATAGAATACGTGGCTGCTGATCCGGGCAGGGTAAAGGATGACCTGCGACTGTTTTTTAAAGACCTGGAGCTACTGATGGCTGCCAACATGGACTTTAAGGAAGTGTTGTTTTATGCCGCAATGCTTCACCTCGTATTTGTGAAGATACACCCGTTCGAGGATGGCAATGGCCGTATTGCCCGCGCCATAACTGATCTGCAACTCGCAAGGGCT
>CAYZKL010000030.1:29671-30786 GCA_964478855.1 uncultured Flavipsychrobacter sp. | reverse complement strand
TCCCGCTTGCTGGAGAAATGGTTTATTGCACAGAAACTGGGCGATAAGGCATGGTTTATGCAGTCGGAAAAACATTATTACGAACAGCATAATGTTTATTACAACAATATCCGTAACCTCGGGCTTGAATATGACAAACTGGACTATACCCTCGCATTGCCATTCTTATTGATGCTTCCATCATCCCTGCTGCCACAATTATAACATGAAGGCAGTAGCATGAAAGGCACACCACTACTCACGACTTATGACTTATGACTTACAACTAGAAAAATCAGCACATCAGCTAATTAAGGAATCTTGGTCCCCGCTATCGCCAGCAACCCTTCCATCACCGTGTACGTGATCGGGCAAACAGTAGTATTCTTAAGCGTCAGTTGAACCCTCTTCAGCAGCACATCCTCATCAGTATATGGGTAGCGTGCACAGTCCGATGGGCGGTCGTCGTAGATATTGCAGGTATTATCCTCCGCCAGGAACGGGCAGGGCTTTTCGCGGCTCACATAGTCGCCCTCCTTGTCCAGCATCAGGTACTGGTCCACCAGGTCGCCCTCCTTCATCCGCAGGCTCTTGGCTATGCGCTTTATGTCGGGCTGCTTAAAACGGGGAGAATGGTTCTTGCAGCAATTGGCACACTGCAGGCAGTCTATCTTGGCAAAGGCCTCCTCGTGCAGATCAGGCAGCGCCTTCAGCATCTTCTTGAAGTTGCCCTTTTCGAGCATATACTTATATGCCTTCTGGTGCTCCTTAGCCTCCTTCTCCCACGCCTCCGGTATCATTATATTAAGTGAAAAGTAAAAATTGAAAATGAAAAACCCTCATCACACATCATGCAGAGCAACACCACTCACAAAACATGGGGAAGCCCCTTCAGGGGTTTGGGGCTTACAACTGCATCTTATCCATGATCCTTTCCAGGTCCTCATCACTATAAAACTCTATGAGCAAACTACCCTTACCATTCTTCTTGCGGTCCAGCTTCACCTTAGTAGAAAAGTGCGAAGCCATGTTGTCCTCTATACGCTTGTATGCAGGCGGCAGTTTCACACTCACCGGCTTGGTTGCAGTGCCCGGTTTGTCCGTAGCCATGTCCTTCACCAGTTGTTCCACCTGCC
>CAYZKL010000030.1:411-29559 GCA_964478855.1 uncultured Flavipsychrobacter sp. | reverse complement strand
GTATAGCCTCACGGTACACATACAGTTGCTGCTCCACATGCTCCAGGCCTATGATGGCGCGGGCATGGCCCATGCTTATCTGCCCGTCCCTTACAGACTTTTGTATGTCCGGCGGCAGCTTCAGCAGGCGCAGGTAGTTGGTCACCGTGCTGCGCTCCTTCTTCATGCGGTCCGCCACCTGTTCCTGTGTCAGGCCGCATTCGTCCATCAGTTGGCGGTAGCTCAGCGCTATTTCTATAGCATTCAGGTTCTCGCGCTGCAGGTTCTCCAGCAGTGCCATTTCCAGCATACCCTGCCCGTCCGCCGTGCGCACATAAGCAGGTATATCAGCCAGCCCGGCCAGCTTAGATGCCCGCAACCTGCGCTCACCCGATATCAGCTGGTAGCTGTCCACCCCTATCTTCACCACCGTTACCGGCTGTATGATGTCATGTAGTTTTATACTCTCCGCCAGTTCAGCCAGTGCCTGCTCGTCAAAGTCGTGGCGCGGCTGCATCGGGTTCACCTTTATCTGGTCCAGCGGTATGCGTGCAGTGGTATTGCTGCTGCTGGTAGGCTTGTCGGCAGTATTGCTGTGTTGCCCGCTGGCAGCAGGCACCCCTTCCTTAGGGGTATTCATTTCCTCATCAATAGTATCCAGTAATGCGCGGATGCCCTTACCTAAACCCTGTTTTTTATTGATCTGCGCCATGGTCATCTATTTCAAAGATTTTATCCTCGTTCTTAATTTTGGTCATGTTGTTCTTCTGCAATATCTCCTTCGCCAGGTTCAGGTAGTTCACTGCCCCCGTGCTCTCTGCATCATACAGCAGAGCCGGCATACCAAAGCTCGGCGCTTCGCCCAGCCTTGTGTTACGGTGCAGTATCGTGTTAAAGACCAGGTCACCAAAGTGGTTCTTGATCTCTTCCACTACCTGGTTGCTCAGGCGCAGGCGGCCGTCATACATCGTCATCAGTATACCCTCTACCTTCAGGTTAGCGTTTATACGGGTCTGCACTATCTTGATGGTGTTCAGCAGCTTGCCCAGCCCCTCCAGTGCAAAGTACTCGCACTGCACCGGTATCACCACACTGTTCGATGCCGACAGCGAGTTTACCGTTATCAGCCCCAGCGATGGTGAGCAGTCTATGATGATGAAGTCGTAGTTATTCAGTTCAGGTTCCAGAGCCTTGCGCAGCACATACTCCCTGTTCGGGTGATTGATCAGTTCTATCTCCGCACCCACCAGGTCCAGGTGGCTGGGCAGCAGGCTCAGGTTTGGCGTATCGGTAGGCAGTATCACCTGCGCCGCCGGTGTTTCATTCACCATACAGTCATACAGGCTCAGCTGTATATTCTTCAGGTCAAAACCATTACCCGTAGTACTGTTCGCCTGCGGATCAGCATCCACCAGCAGCGTCTTGTACTCCAGCACAGCCAGGCTTGCGGCCAGGTTTATCGCCGTTGTTGTTTTCCCTACCCCACCCTTTTGATTAGCGATCGCTATTACTTTAGCCATATATATTGCTTACCCGCACCTGCTTGTCACAGGTCATTACGGGCTGTTTTTATTGATTTCAGAATACTTATAAAATTCGATTACAAGGTAATAGTTTCTCCTATCATAGGCAATAATAATTGCTTGCCCGCAGCCTTAAACTTTGCCTTTACTGCCTCATGGTCTATTTTGATGTAGCCAAAAGTATCGTAATGCACCCCTATTATCGTATCACACTGTATGAATTCAGCCGCTATCACCGCATCGTCCGCATCCATGGTAAAGTTGCCTCCTATCGGCAGTATCGCGAAGTTGAGCTTCGCATACCTTGGTATCAGCTGCATATCCATCATCAGGCAGGTATCGCCGCTGTAGTAGAAGTTCCCCTCTGCCCCCTGCACCAGGAAGCCGCCCGGGTTACCCCCGTACGATCCGTCAGGCAGGCTGCTGCTGTGCCATGCCGGCAAAAAGTGCAACCTCCCAAACCCAAACTGTGCCGAACCGAAGTTCATAGGATGTACGTTCTTTACCCCACTCTTCTCTGCCCAGCTTACCACCTCGTATCCGCCTATTACCTGTGCTCCGGTCCGCTGTGCTATTGCCACAAGGTCACCCACATGGTCACCATGCCCGTGCGATGGCAGTATATAGTCAGCCTCAATGCTATTCACATCCACCTTCCCCATCGCCAGCTCATTACCATTGATAAATGGGTCAAACAGCAGTTTTTTACCGTCTGTCTCCACCACAAAGCACGAATGGCCGTAATAAGTAAATTTCATATGAAGATCCAATAGAGAACCATGCAAATTTAAGCAAATTAAAAACAGTATAAAGGATTTTAAAACCCGTTTATAAATAGCAAATCAACCATATAACAGACACACTTTATATTAAACCCAATCTCATTTATTGATTATGATATTCATTTAAATTTTTTCTGAAAACATTTTATCGAAACCATTGGATATAGTTTTTAAAAACTTATTTTTATCCAAATTTTCATTCTTATGAACGCAACCATTGGCATTTACGACAATCATGATCTCGCTGTAGAGGCCGTAATAAAACTGAAAGAAGCTGACTTTCCTGTAAACCAACTGTCGATAATGGGTCTTTCCCAGACTGAGGATGTAGATAAAGAAATGCACATCACTCCGCACAACCCTATCAAGACCGCAGGCCTGGGTACAGGTACGGTAATTGGTACTACATTGGGTATCCTTACAGGTGTAGGTATGTTTGCCATCCCCGGCGTAGGCTTTTTATATGGCGCCGGTGCACTTGTAGGTGCTATTGCCGGTTTCGATATCGGCCTTATAGGCGGCGGTATTGCATCTGCACTCACAACTGTGGGTGTAACCGATGAGAACTCTAAAAAATACCACGATGCACTGGTAGCAGGCAAATTCCTGGTTGTGGCTCATGGTGACCAAAAGTTAGTGAACCAGGCAAAAGACCTGCTGCACGAACATGGTACGCATGACGACATGGAAATGCATTAATATTTAATATCAATCAAAGCTTGTTACAGACCCTCATCCTCACGGAGCGAGGGTTTTGTATTAAAACAAACCCAACATCTGTATCTTAGCAGCGAAATAAACAGGAAAGGTGAGTAAGCCAAAACAACCAATAGAAAAAAACACATCAGCAAGGCCCCCTGCTAATCCAATAGCAGCCATGCCGATGGAAGGATTTCGTATCCCCTACCCGCTTTTATGGCTGGCCGCTGCAGTATTGGTCGTTTACTTCCCTACTTTCTCGTTCGGCCTTACCGAGCTCGATGATAAGATCTTCATCAACGAGTTTCGTGAATACAATGAAGACCTGCACAACCTTGTAGTTTCCTTTCAGCGCGGCGTTTTTGATGCTGTTAAAGACCCCTACTACAGGCCATTGTTCCTCAACTCTATGATACTGAATTACCACCTGAGCGGCGATAATGTTACCGGCTATCACATTGTCAATGTATTGTTTCATCTCATTTCGGTACTGCTACTCTACAAATTGTTCCGCAAACTTGAGGTCAGGGAACTGCATGCCTTCCTGTTAACGTTGGTATTTGCAGTACATCCTGTATTATCGCAGGCAGTAGCATGGATACCCGGCCGAAACGATACGTTACTTACCATATTCATTCTCGCATTTCTTATTCAGTCCATTACATACTCGCAAACTGGCAACAGAAAGAATCTGCTGCTATCGGCTCTCTTTCTTTTACTCTCCTTCTTTACTAAAGAAACAGCTGTATTTGCAGCACCCACTGCTTTTGTTCTTCTGATTCTGGTGCTGAATAAAAAATGGCTGGATAAAAACAACCTGATACAATATGGTGTATGGGTTGGCTGCTTTCTGTTATGGTTCGTTGTGCGTATGCAGGCCACCATACAGTCTGCCGGTGTAGACGCAGGCCAGGCAGCCAAAGACTTTGTACACCGCTTACCGGTGATCATACAGTACACAGGCAAGATATTTCTGCCGTTCAATCTCAGCGCCTTCCCTATACAGGAAGATACCGTTTACTACTATGGTATTGCAGCTATTATACTGATCGTTGCCATCATCATCCTGAACAAACAGCGTAACCTGAAAACAATACTGGCCGGATCACTTATCTTTTTATTGTTCCTCTTACCTGTCCTTCTGGTGCCGGCATACCTCAATGAGCAGATCTTTGAGCATCGACTCTATCTACCAATGGTGGGTATGCTGCTGTTATTATCACAATCAGTCCTGTTACAAAACAAACTCAGCGACAAGAATCTGTTCATTGCAGGTACCGTTGTTTGTGTATTATTTGCAGGCATAAACTTCAATCACCAGAAAAACTTTGAGGATCCTCATACATTCTGGTCACATGCGGCAGAAACATCTCCACACTCTGCCTATGCCAACATGATGCTGGGAGCTCGTTCGGATGATGATTTTAAAGAGGCTTGTAATTTATTCAGGAAAGCATATCAGCTGAACCCCAAAGAGAAATACCTGAACTTCTACTACGGTGTTATGCTCCAGAAGCTGGACTCGGTCAAAGAATCAGAAAAATACCTGCTTGCCGAAAAAGCCAACTCTGATTATTATGAGTGTGATTTCTACCTTGCCAGGGTAGCAATGAACCGGAGAGACCTTAACGGAGCTATAACCTATCTGCAAGACTATCTGAAGAAGGATAGTAATAATAAAATAGCAAGTAGTAATCTGCTGCTGCTATACATGGATACACAGCAACCGGAAAAAGCAAGGGCACATGCAAGCGCCATGAGAGCAAAAGGGATGGAGGTGCCGAGAGATATTCTGCAACGATTAGGGTTGTAACTATCTGGCTATCAGCAAACCAGCTCGGCTCCTTTTTTGTTCCATCCAGTCGCAGTATTCCACACTGCCCAATCTGAAGATAACTGGTATATTGGCCTGCTGCAATTTCAATTCCTGCCTGCAAAAATATCCAAAGTGTTGAGTGTAATAGTTCCCGGGTATCACTCCACCATACTTACTCAGCACTGATGGGGCGACTATTGAGTAAGTCTTTTTCGCTTTTACACTATCCGTATGTTGTGGCAAAAAAGTGTATTGCGCCGCCGCAATTGATGGTGCCAGGTAAAATGACAATAGGAGCAACACACTTTTCATAGGAATACTTACTCAAAACTACACCAATTTCATGCTGATCAATGAACGATATTACCCGATTTTCATGTGGCATGATTTTTAACTTATCCTTATTAGAACCGATAAATGCAAGGGTATGGCACAAAAACAATAGATACATTTTTTCTCCGTAATGCTGAAACATTACTTTGATTTCGATTTTGCCGTTATCAGTAACGCATACCTAAATATACTGCTATTGCCTTTGTTGCTCAAATGTATATTGAGCTGGTTAACCTATGAATTCCAGGACGGATTACTTACTGTAAAGGAGGATATAAACAAGTTGAGGACATTGATTGGCGATGCACTTTCTTCTGCCAATAACAACTATTTTGTAGAGCACTTTTTACGGCGCAGCAAGTAATGTCTTAATTATTAACTATAACATTATCAGTCTATTATCATCATATAGTTGCGAATTCTTCCTTGTGAGTTAATGCATACTGTAACATCAGTTTTATAGTTTGTTCATTGAGTGCCGTGAACCGTTCATCGATCTCTTCAAATTCCTTGAACTCTTCGTATAATTTGGCAAATTCTTCTACTGTAGTGGGCCTGTTCAAAAAATCTCTGTTTAAAACATACACCTTCAGCACATCGTCCAATACTTTAGCCATATCATTAATACCTATTTCATAAAGCTGCTCTATTACCGTAGGCACAAGTCCTATATATCCATTCTGTATAAATTGTATAAAACCACCCTGCCCTACCTGTGACCGTACATAATCATAAGAAACAAATAGTTGCTGACCACCCGATAATTCATCCAGAAAATCGAAAGTGTTACGGGCATATATCTCTTTATGCAGGGGCTCAGTAAACAGATCATATAATGCATTATCACCCTTTGCCTGTGCATTTTCTATATCCTTGTCAGAGATGGAAGGCAGAAAACTACTTTTCATATTTTGCCTGGTTGCGTGTTCATTAAAATCATACAAATATCATGTAAATGAAGCTAATTGCACAACACGAAAATTCAAAAATCAAATTAAAAAAGGTAATTTAACGCCATGGAAAAGAAGGAACGCAAGCCGGTATATTATAGTGAATACCTGCAACTGGATAAGATACTAAATGCACAACATCCTGAAAGTGATAAAGAGGGAGTTAAAGCCGACGATGAAATGTTGTTTATCATTATTCATCAGGCATATGAATTATGGTTCAAACAAATATTGCATGAGCTTAGTATTGTGCGTGAAATATTCAAGCAGACGAATATAAAGAACAATACACCGGATATTTATAATAGTGTACACAGGCTCAAAAGAATATGCAGCATACTGGAAGTTGCAGTAATGCAGATGGGCATACTGGAAACGATGACTCCACTTGATTTTCTTGATTTCAGAGATCTGCTCAGGCCAGCATCCGGCTTCCAGAGCATACAGTTCAAAATGATAGAAGCTACACTGGGATTGAATTATGAGCAACGTCATGGCAAGGCTTACTACCTATCTCAACTGACACCGGAAGATGTAGCAAGAGTAAAAAATGCAGAGAGCGAGCAATCATTATTGGTTTTACTCAACCAGTGGCTGGAGCGCATGCCATTCCTAAAAAACAAATCTTACTGGCAAGGCGAAACCAATGCCACCTTCTGGGATCATTATAAAGCAGCATACACAGATAGCCTTTCTCCGGCTGAGCAACAAAACACACAGGTTTTCGATTCTATATTCATAAATGAGGCAGCATATCCAGCCGGACGCTCATTCAGTGCAGATGCCAGCAGAAATGCATTATTTATTATGCTGTACCGCGATCATCCGTTATTGCAACTGCCATATGAACTACTCAATACACTACTGGAAATTGACGAGACCCTTTCTATGTGGCGGCACAGGCACATACACATGGTACAGCGCACTATCGGCAAGCGCGTAGGTACAGGGGGCAGCACAGGCGCAGAATACCTTCGTGGAGCCGCAGACAGTCATTATGTATTCAAAGAACTTGCGGAACTAACCTCGTTCCTGCTTCCAAGAAATCTGTTACCAAAATTACCGGATGCCCTTATAGAAGATCTCTCTTACAGACAATAAAAAAAGCCCCGGAAAACCGGGGCTTTAATATAAATCTGATGTTCAATTAATGAGTTGGTGTTGCAATAGCACCTGTAGTTGATGGTTTACCTGACTGATACTTTGCGAACTGTGCAGCAGTCAATGCTTCTTTAAACCTGTCGTCTTTTGCCATGTTCAATTGCTTTAGCTGACCACCACCCAATGTGTAGCCTGCTGCTTTAGCTCTTTCTTCCTGCTCTGCATAAGTAAGCTCAGCTATATAAATTTTGTTGTATTGGGTCGCATCTAATGCAAGATTTTTCTGGTGAACTTTTGCACGCTGTTCAGCAACTCTTTCTGCAACTGATACCTGCGCAACGTTAGTATGTGATGGAGCTGCATTAGTAGTGTTTCTTGCCGATTGCGCAAATGATGCTACAGAAGCAATAGCAATAAATGCACAAGTAATCATTATTTTTTTCATATCTATGAATTTTAGTGGTTTTATTTGAAGTCTAAATTAGAATAATTATCTCAAAAAAGGGTTAAAGTAATTTTTTTTTATCATAAATAATTACTAAAAAAACCTGAAACCCGCGGTAGTATTGAATTGCAAAATATTATTAAAAATATGCTTCGACTATTCGCTTTCAATTAATAGTTAATATTTTTTGCAGATATCAGAAAATCTCCTGAGTGTAAAATTGTATCTGCTGCATTTTTCTCGTTTTAAAAATCCTTATAGAGCAGGTATTTTTTGCGCACATTTTTAAATACAGTAAGATCTTTTTCCCATGCCGCCCAAATATCTTTTTCCGATACACCGCTTTTTATCTGCTCTGCAATACTGTTGTTCCCCGTAAGTTTCACAAAAAAATCATTAAAAAATTTCTTCTTATCCGGGTATGCGTTATATGCTTTGATCAACCAATTCAGTCTATATCGGTTGTCAAGAAAAGTTAAAATTGCTGATTCCTGAAAAGCTTCATCACCATCGTGTAAATTAACTAACTCACCGTAACAAACTTTGTCTTGATAAAGCGGATTTTTAGCTCCCTTGCTACTCTTAGGAGTAAATGAATACGTGAACTTTCCTTCAAATTCAGGACATCCATATTGTTGAAAAGGAAGGTCTGTACCTCTACCTACACTTACCACCGTTCCCTCAAACAAACACAATGCAGGATAAGCATACACTGCAGCCATAGTTCTCAGGTTTGGAGACGGTGCAACAGGCAGCTTATATTTTTTATCATGAGTATATCCCGCACACTTGATCACTTTCAGATCAAGATGTTCTGCATTTTTAAACCACTTTTCGCCCGTAAGCATCATCGCATATTCTCCTGCGGTCATACCATACACTACTGGTATCCGCTGCATACCTACAAATGATCTATAATCATTTTCAAGCACAGGCCCATCTAGATAAAAACCGTTAGGGTTTGGTCTGTCAAGCACGATAAATTCTTTATTGTGCTGTGCTGCAGCCTCCATACAATATTCAAGTGTGGAAATGTAGGTATAGAACCTCACACCTACATCCTGCAGATCGTAGACTAATACATCAATGCCCTCAAGGTCTTCTGTTGTGGGTTGTTTGTGTTTGCCATAAAGCGAAATGACCGGTATCCGAGTTGCACTATCTATACTGTTATCAATCTTCGCTCCTGCATCCTCACTCCCTCTGAAACCATGCTCTGGAACAAATATCTTTTTTACATTCACCTTCTTGTTTATCAGTATATCCAGTAGTGATACACCCCCGATTTGGGAAGTTTGATTGATTATCAGCCCGATACGCTTATTCCTAAGGATAGGCAGATATTCTTTCAGCTTCGTATCCCCAGGCTTTATGCTATTATCATAAATGTCTTTCCCCAATACCCCTTGAATACAAAACAGCATTACCACAAACACTGCAACAACACTTCTGTTCATGAATTGTTTAAATTTTTATAAAGGTAACGGTGTATCTAATATATTAATGTAACTTGCACGCTTTATTTAATTTTAAAAAACAAATTTATGCAACCAGTAAAAAAGGGCGATACAGTAAATGTCCATTATCATGGCAAACTGACGGACGGCTCTACTTTTGATAGCTCTGAAGGACGTGAACCATTGCAGTTTACTGCAGGTACAGGCCAGGTGATCAAAGGATTTGATGATGCGGTGATAGACATGAAACCGGGTGATAAGAAAACAGTGAATATACCTGTTGCAGATGCATATGGCGATCACAACGAAGATATGATCATGGAATACCCTATCAGCGAATTTCCTGCTGATATGAAACCTGAAGTTGGTATGGAGTTACAAATGGGAGATAACTCAGGTAATGTATTCCCTGTTGTTATTAAAGAAGTAACAGCTGAAACTGTACTTCTTGATGGTAATCACCCGCTTGCCGGTCACGACCTGGTATTTGAAATAGAGTTAGTATCTATAGGATAATCAAGCTACACATAATATAGAAAAAGGCGGCAATTTGCCGCCTTTTTCTATATTATGCTTTTATCTGTAAGTCTATTTTGTCAACTGCACAGTGGCTTTATGTTCACCCTTCACATTCATTACCCTCAATACATACATACCAGGTGCAAGGTCTTTGATACCAAAGGTCTCAGTGCCTGCTTCGGCTACTTCAAAAATTTCAGTTACCTGCCTGCCGATCACGTCATACACACATACCATATCCGATTTATCCAATCCTGATACAGTGATCTGGTCTATGAAAGGATTAGGATAGGCTGCTACAACATTGCCTTGCGGAACATCATTTACACTAACGGTAGAGTAATATGCAATACGGATACGCTGATTGTTTGCATCTGCAATGTAAAGAGTACCCCATTTATCAACTGCCACAGCAACCGGGCTACGTAGATTGGCTCCGAGTGCATTGCCAAGGTCGCCGCCAAAACCAGGAGTACCGTTACCTACTACAGTAGTAATAACACCTGCAAGATCAACTTTACGGATGACATGGTTATCTGCATCAGCAATGTATACATTACCGAAAGTATCAACAGCAACTCCGGTAGCATTATTGAATTCAGCACTGGTAGCCGGGCCACCATCGCCGCTATATCCATGTGTGCCAAGACCTGCAAAAGTAGAAATGTTCTTAGCTGTATCTATCATTCGTATTACATTATTCTTATAATCTGCTATGTACAGGTTACCTATCTTATCTACAGCAACAGAATAAGGAGAATCCAGTTTTGCACTTGTTGCTGCACCTCCGTCGCCGGTATAGCCACTTGCAGTATCTGTACCTGCCACTGTCCATATCTTACCAAGTGAATCAATTTTCCTGATTACATTACTACCTGCATCAGCAACGTAAAGATTTCCCTTACTGTCAACTGTCATGCCGTATGGCTTATACAAGCGTGCACTTGTAGCAGCACCGCCATCGCCCATGTGACCGGCTATGTTAGTACCTGCATATGTAGAGATGATACCTAAGGTATTTACTTTACGAACTATAGAATAAAGTGCATCTGATACATAGATATTGCCTTTTTTATCTACCGCAACACCGTGTGGTACTATATTAGCATTTGTAGCCACTGAGCCATTGCCGGTATTACCGGGAAGTCCGGTACCCACAACTGTGGTGATAACTTTCAGGTTATTTACCTTACGGATACGGCTATTGTAAAAATCTTCTATATATACATTCCCTGTAGCATCAACAGCTACACCCAATGGACCATTTAATGTAGCAGCAGGAGCGGTAAAGCCGTCCCCGTTAAATCCTACAAAACCATTACCGGCAAGTGTATTGATTATCCGTAACTGCGCACTTGCAGTTATAGATAGCATAAGGGCAGATAATACAAATAGTGAAATTCTATATTTCATATTGAATATTTGGTCAAATATAACATAAAATATTGTCCCGCAAAAGGCATTGAAATTATTCTTGAACGATGTGATTACCTATTTCAAAGCCGACTGCACCTTCTTAGGCAACTTTGACCGGATGAGATCATACGATTGACGAACATAAAAATCCCACTCTTTAGGCTTCAGCTTGTTGTACTGCTGTATATTAACCCACATGTTTCTTGCCATATAGGGAGTTGGCACTATTCCGTCACGCTCGGTCAGTTCTTCAAACTGTTCAGGGGTTACCTTCAGGCTCACACCACCCCACTCGCCGGTAATGCAAAACATCTTTTCGGCAACCATAAAACAGATATGGTCCTCCCATTTGATACCTTCTGTTGCACCCGGAAAGGAAAGGCATAGTTTTCGCAGATCGTCCAAGTTCATAATCTACTTTTTCAGCGTTTTACCCACCACATCTGCCACCCGTTGCGCCCATACAGCATACTCCTTCCCTGAAGGGTGCAATCCATCTCCGGCCAGGAATTCACTGGTTTGTCCGTTTTGCCGGGTACTTTGTGTTATCTCTATATACTGGCTTTTGTGGGCAACCGTAATCTCTTTACAAGCAGCATTGTAGTCATCTATCTCTTTAGCTATCGCTTCACGGTCTCGACCGTCTGCAAAGGGCGTTACACCCCAATCGGGTATAGACAATACGATCACATTTTCTGCATTACTGCCGGCATAATGTATAGCCCGTTCCAACAATTGCGTGAATTCTTCCTTGTAGTTCTCTACACTTCTGCCCCGGTACTGGTTGTTCACACCTATAAGCAGGGTCACAAATGAGAAAGTCTCTTGTATATTATGCTCCCTTATCGATGCTGCCAGTTCATCGGTTGTCCAGCCTGTAGTGGCTATTATCACAGGGTCGGCTACATCAAAGTGTTGCTTCTTAAGCAGTTGCACTGCCTGGTGCGGAAAACTTTCAAGCTTTGGCACCTGTTCGCCTATCGTATATGAATCGCCGAGCGCTAAGTATGTGTACATTGGTTTATGCTTATTTTGAGTCAAATTTAATGAATACAAAGCAGTACATGTAAAACATATACCAACAACCACAGTAAGCCAAATGATCTTTTTCATAGCACACGGTTTATACTGCTATTACTTACGCCTATTTTATAAAAACGGTTTTAGTGTTCACAAACTCACGGATACCAAATACACCCAGTTCCCTGCCATAACCACTTTGCTTAACCCCGCCGAATGGCAACCTTGCATCTGAGTGTACAAACTCGTTAACGAAACAATTCCCTGCTTCAAGTTCATCTGCTGCTATGCGCTCTGCCCGCTTCCTGTTTTTAGAGATGATGCCACCGCCCAGTCCGTAAATACTGTCATTTGCTATCCTTATAGCGTCCTGTTCATCTTTTGCCTCAATGACTGATGCCACTGGTCCGAATAGTTCCTCATCGTACGCAGGCATACCCTTTTTCACATTAGTAAGTATAGTGGGCGGATAATAGGCTCCCGGGCTATCAGGTATAAACCCGCCGCAAAGCACCTTAGCCCCCTTTGCTACACTTTGCATTACCTGCTCATGCAACTGGTCTCTCAGGTCTTTCCTTGCCATAGGCCCTACCCTGTTCTGCGCATCAATAGGATCGCCATACTTCACCTGCAGCATTTGTTCCTTGTACCGTTGTTCAAATTCCTTACGAACTGACTTTACCACTACAAAACGCTTTGCAGACACGCAGCTTTGCCCGCTATTCACTAGTCTGCCTCTCACTGCTATTTCTACTGCCACATCCATATCGGCATCTTCCAGTATTATGTAGGCATCACTGCCTCCCAGCTCCAGTACCTGCTTTTTCAGGTTCCTGCCCGCGGCTTCTGCTACCTTGCTTCCCGCAGCGGTGCTGCCGGTAAGCGTTACCGCTGCTATTGCCTTATGCCCTATCAGCGCCTCTATCCGTGATGATGGTAGCAATAGTGTTTGTAAAATACCTTGCAGCGCTCCTGCCTTTTTCATCACCTGCTCTATTGCAAGGGCGCAGCCGCTAACATTAGATGCATGCTTGAGTATCATCACATTACCAGCCATCACAGCAGGTGCCATTGCCCTGAATACCTGCCAGTATGGAAAATTCCAGGGCATAATTGCTAGCACCACTCCTAATGGCTTAAACGCAACGTAGCTTTTGGTAGCATCGGTAGCTACAAGCTCATCTGCCAGGAACTTAGCTCCCTCTTTCGCATAAAATTCCAACGTTTTCGCACATTTTTCCACCTCATCCCTGCCCTGCTGTATTGGCTTACCCATTTCTGTAGTAGCAAGCCTTGCCAGGTATTCCTTCTGATTACGTAACTCTTTGGCTACCTGCTTCAATACCAGCGCTCTCTTATTAAAAGCAAGCAGGCGCCATTCCTCATATGTTTTGGTTGCTGTTTTCAGCTTTCTTTCCACTTTTTCCTTGCTATATACGTCGTATGTGGCGATAACATCTCCTGTAGCCGGATCTATTGAACTGATTTGTTCTGGCATTGGTGCAATTTTTTTATAAAATTAAATAACCTCACCCGTACAAAACGTTTTTATAAATTTGCGGTTCACAATATTTAACAATCTTAATTTTTTATACTTCTTTTCAAATTATGGTAACTGATAAAATTAAATTCGGAACAGACGGATGGCGGGCCATTATAGCACAGGAATTTACGGTGTACAATGTAGCACGTGTTAGCAAGGGTCAGGCAGATTGGGCATTGCAAAAAACTGGTAAACCTGTTGTGGTAGTAGGCCATGATTGTCGTTTTGGCGGCCAGATGTTCGCAGAAGTGGCAACAAAGGTATTGTGCGCTAACGGCGTGAAAGTATTGCTTGCAAAAGGTTTTGTGAGCACACCAATGATATCTTTTGGTGTATTGAAACTTGGCGCTATACAAGGCACCGTTATCACTGCTTCTCACAACCCGCCTACTTATAATGGATATAAACTCAAAGGTGCACATGGCGGCCCTTCCAGCCCTAAAGACATTGCCGCAGTTGAGGCATTGATACCTGACGAGGTAACTATACCTTCTGAACCACTAGCATACTGGGAAGAAAAAGGCCTCCTCGAATATATCAACCTGGAAGACATGTATGTGGATTACCTGAGAGAGAAATTTGATTTTGATGCTTTATCCAAATCTCCTTTCAAACTTGCTTATGATGCCATGTATGGCGCAGGACAGAATGTGATCCGCAGGCTGTTACCGGGTGCTATACTGGTGCATTGCGAAGACAATCCTGGCTTCAAAGGACAGGCTCCTGAACCGCTTGATAAAAACCTGAAAGAGCTGGCGCACACCGTAGCCACAACACCTGAAATAAAGATAGGACTGGCTACTGACGGTGATGCTGATCGCATAGGACTCTATGATGAAGATGGCAACTTTGTGGATGCCCATAATATCATACTATTGCTCATCAACTACCTGCACAAGTACAAAGGCATGAATGGCAAAGTGGTCATTGCATTCTCGGTTACCGACAGGGTGAAAAAGCTTTGTGCACACTATGGCTTACCGGTTGAAGTTACAGCCATCGGATTTAAGTATATAAGCGAAATAATGGTAACTGACGATGTACTTGTTGGCGGCGAAGAAAGCGGAGGCATTGCGGTAAAGGGCCATATCCCTGAGCGCGATGGCATCTACGACGGCCTTGCGCTGTATGAGTTCATGACCCAATCCGGTCGTACCCTGAAACAACTCTGTGAAGAGGTATATGAGATCGTGGGCAGGTTCACATACGACAGGCATGACCTGCATATCGAAAATGATAAAAAGAACGCTATTATCAAAAAGGCGACCGAAGGTGGTTACACCCAATTCGGTAAATACACTTTCAACCGCACCGAAGATATAGATGGCATCAAATATCACCTCGATAACGGAGGCTGGGTAATGTTGCGCGCATCAGGCACTGAGCCATTGCTCAGGGTATATGCCGAAGGCAATAGCAAAGAAGAAACACTGGACATATTAGAAAACGTAAAGAAGACGATTTTATAGGTTTTCAGCTACCAACTTAAAAAAGACCATGAGCCGATGAAAAAAAATCTGAGATTTTTTTTCATCGGCTCATGAATTTACGTACATTTGCGCCCCGGCAAGTCTTATACGGCCAGCTCCTGCTGAATCCCCCAGGACAGGAATGTAGCAAGGGCGGGTGGTTGTAGCGGTGCGATGTGAGTAACTTGCCGGTTTTTTTTCTTTTCTTTGAGAAGTATTTTCAGTTTACCTTGAAATAACATTCCGGTGTGAAATACTTCTATACCCTTTTTACTTGTTGCTTATCCCTTTTTACCTCACTTCCTTGTGTTTCACTGGGTCAGTTATATCATTCCTACAATGTAAATATCAATAACGGTCTGCCATCAAACAAAGTGTATGGTATCATAACAGACAAACATGGCTATTTATGGATAACGACAACACACGGTGTTGTTCGCTACAACGGTTATAACACTAAACTGTTCAATATTGCAGAAGGCTTACCGTATGAAGATATATGGGAAGTATTTGAAGACGGTAAGGGAAGGATATGGCTATGCAATACATCAGGAAACATCGGCTATATCTACAACAATAAATATCACGATGCCTTCTTAAAAAACATCACTGCTTCTATTTATCCCAAAGACATCCGGCAGTTTGGCAACGGGATCATCTTCAATAGCCAGTACAATAATGATAAAGAACTGCAACAATCCATTTGTATCGAATCAAACGATACCATCTGTAATTACCCGCTGCGTCAGTCCTATTTGAGATCTACTAACGTCCAAACTTTCACAGATTCAATCAATCCAAATCAAAAATATAGTCACGATTTCGATATATCACATACCATAAACATCGTAAATGAACAAAATGGGAACCCCTATATAATATATGACAACTACTTATATTTAATATCAGTCGATCACACCAGGATCAGAATAAAAAAATTGTTCAGAATAAAAGTAACGGCGGAATATAACAACAGGATAAATTTTGTCATCAACAACAACATCATATCATTTGTACCGGCTATTCTCTCTAATAAATTCATCGTAATAAACAGCAATACCAAGCAATCCTCTGAAATAAGTATAGAGCCATATGCTTCATCTGAGAATATTGATCACATTTTTTTCAGAAAGTCAGGAAATGAGGATCATAGTTTTTATGTGATCACAAAAACACGGGTCATACAGTTTCATGCAGAAAAGGACGGGTCAAGGTATGTAACAACATTTCCCAAACATCTTTTTTTGTACAACAACATGGCTAATGATAATGTATCCACGTTCCATAAGGACCGTTTCTGGGGTACATGTATAGGTACCATGGCAAACGGAGTGCTGCTTAGATCAGACATGCCGGACACTTTTTTCAGAAAGTACCCTGCTGACCTTTCAAATAGTAAATACATAGGAGGACAAGTGGACGAAGAGCAATACTGGTGGAATGAATCCACCAATGCACTTACCTGTATTACACAGCATACTACACACACATACCATTACGGCTCATTACCGGGCATTCGTAAAATTGTTCCCTTAAATAAAGACACAGCAGTACTTTTCGGCAAATACACATACTACTTGACTGGCAACAAAAAAACGCCTGTGCTAGACGATGTAGAGCGATTCGGCCAAAGCATACATGCAGCTATTATTAAAAATCCATACAAAGCATATCTAATTAGCCATATGGGCTTCTTCAAGTGCGAGGTCAATAAACAAAAAATATCCCGTAATTATTATCACAACGACCGGTTCAATGACCTGGTTTACGATTCCATAAGAGAAAATTACATTGCTTACAATACTGACAAAGTGTACATACACAATAGCTCAGGTGACAGCAACTATACAAAGAGCAGGTTGCGACAATTCGGAGTTCGCAAGATTGAGCAGATACTCATTGACAATACCTATGGTAACATATTCTTTAAAGGCCCCGATAATATCACTCTATACAATTATGAAAATAAGACCTGCACAGAACTGTTTAAGAATATTAACCTTGATAAAGCCCGTGTGTACCTATACAAGAATACATTGGTAGTGGCCGGAAGGTTTGGAGTATTGTTTGCTGCCATTACTGCTAAAAACACGGTTTCAAAGCCGCTGATATACTACAATATCAAAAACACATTATACAACACTGTTTCAGATTGCCAGATATCATGGAACAGGGTGATAATGACTACTGACAAAGGAACTTACGAAACTAACATCCCTTCATTCAGCGAAATCCAAAATAAACAGGAAGGAGACACTGCCCTCAAGCACATATTTATCGTAAATTCCGAAGACAGCATCTTTAACATCAATAACAGGGACACACTTTTCATTGACCAGGAAAAACCAAGGTTGCAATTTGATGTAATCAGTCCTTATGGAAATGGTTCAGTAAAATATGCTTGTAAATTAGACCGGGATAGTGTATTCCGTGAACTTAATGCCAACGAACTCACCCTACCCCGGCTTGCGCCGGATGAATATCATAAACTGTCTATAAAAGCGTATGACAATGTGTGGAAGAGCGGTCAGAAAGATATTTACCTGTACGTGATCCCCTATTGGTGGCAAACTCACAGTGGTCGTAGGATAGTGTGGGTTTGTATTATCACTGGCATCCTTCTGGTACTCACATCTTCAGTGCTGATAACTCGTAAACTGGTACTTAGCGCGGCTAAAAAAAGACACTTACGTATGGAACTGGAATTGAAGTCCATCTATGCGCAGATCAACCCGCACTTTATTTTCAATTCACTTAATTCGGCCTTGCTACTCGTGAATAAGAATAAGATGGAAGAGGCATATACCCATATATCAAAGTTCTCCCGGCTGCTGCGTGCTTATATCAAATCGTCGAGAAATAAGTATATTACAATAGCACAGGAATTAACAAATCTTAAGGACTATGTGGAACTACAGCAGACACGTTTTAAGAACAGGTTTAGCTATAATCTCCTTATCCACGATTCTATAAATGCAAACAATGTAATGATACCATCATTGCTCATACAGCCATTTGTAGAAAATGCCATTAATCATGGCTTGCTCCCAAAGCAGGATGCCGGGCATCTGCGTATAGAATTCCGCATAGCAGAAAAAAGCAATGAACTACTCTGCATCATAGAAGACGATGGAATAGGGCGTAAGAATGCAAAAGCTAACCCGGAAATAGTGCAGCATAAAGATGAATCATACGGAGACTTGCTCATAAAGGATCTTGTCAGTATATTCAATAAGTATGAGCACATGAATATAGAGATAGCCTACACTGATAAGGCAGCACCACTTTCAGGCACTATAGTTACTATTCACATTAAAAACCCTCACTATGCCCAATAACATCTCATGTATTATAGTTGATGACGAACAGGATGCAATAGAACTCCTTACAGATCGCATCGGAAAATTGTACAAAAACATCACCATCAAAGGCACTTACTTCTACTGGGAGGATGCGCTGAAAGCTCTTCGGGAAGAAGAGTGCGACTTGCTGATAACAGATATCTCCATGCCCGGAAAAAATGGGTTGGAATTACTGAAACTGTTGCCAAACCTGCAGGCCGAGATCATATTTGTAACAGCTCATGAGCAATATGCAATAAACGCATTTTCTTTTTCCACCTCAGGCTATATACTAAAGCCTGTAGATGATGAAGAACTATCTGCTGCTATTGGAAAAGCTATAGAAAGGATACAAAACAAAAAGCTGGCAAAGCAGCCACGCAATATCGCCCCTGTGTTAAGCGAACGTATAGGTATAGCTAACAACCATGGTATAGATTATCTGGTCATTAATGAAATACTTTACCTGGAAAGCACCAATAAATGTACAAAGATCATTACCTCACATACAGAATACACTAGTTCGTATAACCTCGGCAAATTCAAGGATATGCTGGTAAATCATCCCTTCTTCCAGGTCCATCGGTCTTATATTGTCAACCTCAATAGTATCCTTAGATACGAGTCTTCCGGTGTGGTTATCATGGTAAATAAGATGGAAATACCTGTGGCACGCAACGTAAAAAATGACTTTTTGCAGCTTTTTGAGGGGCATTTATGAGATAGCCATTTACCGTTCGTCGGAAAATTCATGCAGTTCACGCTGTAAATCATACTATTCGACGGATTGCGTCTGATAGTGCGCACACTTAGGGGTTTCTTTGCAGTAAGTAATCATTTGCTCAGCCCCTGTTGCCCAAGTCAGCTGAAGTGCTAAAAACCCTGTATCCGATATCTATTATGGGCTACATAGCTTCAACATCTATCAAAAAGACAAAGCGCCTTTCAGGTGCTTTGTCTTTTTATATACCTACACATTCTAATCTGATCCGGCACCACAGATAATACTACAAAATATTATCATAACTTATCGGTATTCAAGCTAAACTTTTAAGTAACTTCGCACCCGAAATCAATTATATGAAATTTTTTATAGACACTGCAAATCTTGCACAGATAAAGGAAGCTAATGACCTCGGCATCCTCGATGGCGTAACTACCAACCCTACACTGATGGCCAAAGAAGGCATCAAGGGCCACGACGCTATTACCGCTCACTACCGCACCATCTGCGAAATGGTGGATGGGCCTGTAAGCGCTGAAGTGCTGGGTACTACCTTTGAAGGTATAGTAGCGGAAGGTAAAAAACTGGCTACTATCCACAAGAACATTGTGGTAAAAGTACCAATGATCAAGGATGGTATCAAGGCGATCAAGTGGTTTACCGACAATGGTATCCAGACCAACTGTACACTGGTATTCTCTGCGGGCCAGGCCATACTGGCTGCTAAGGCAGGTGCTACTTATGTATCTCCGTTCATCGGTCGTATCGATGACAGCAGTTGGGATGGTGTGCAACTGATAGAGCAGATCGTAAGCATATACAATGGTCAGGGCTTTATGACCGAAGTATTGGCTGCATCTATACGCAACCCGTTGCATATAGTACGTTGTGCTGAGGCCGGTGCCGATGTTTGCACTTGCCCGTTATCTTCTATCCTTGGCTTGCTGAAGCACCCGCTTACAGATATAGGCCTCGAGCAATTCCTGAAAGACGCCCAGTCAATGGCTTAATAATATACTCAATACCATTCCCTGCATTGGGGAATGGTATTGATATTTCTCTTCCAATTGAAACGCACCTCATTTTTCCTGGTATTTCTTGCTGCACTTTCGGTAGTAGCAGGCATTCTGATGTCTAAGGCTACATGGATAGGCCGTGTAGGGATTACTTTCTTTCACAAAGAGTATAACCTGCTGAAAGTGTGGTGGGAAGGTGCCGCCGCGGTATTTGTGATGCTGCTGGTCTTCTTCCTGGTACATACATTGCTGCATCAAAGGCTCCGTACTGTCACTGCACGCATCACTCACTTTTTACTGCTGCTGGTTGCAACCGGTTGCCTCTATCTTACCTACGATGACTTTGCCTCCGACTTTTCGCACCACCTGCTCGGCTGGCGTTTTCACTATGGCTTTTACTTATTTTGGGTAGGATGGATGCTGATCTGCCTGTTCTTCCTCTTCAGTCGCAAAAGGGTTACAGGTCCAGGTAATATGGTCCCAGCAGATCACGGAATAAAGTAGTATAACTATTTTTCGCATCCTGTATTACCAGTTCCTCTTCTATAGTTACCATACCTCCCCCTTTACCGTATAGCGCCACTACCCTCTTGATTTGTGCACCCGGCCTATGTCTTACTGATAGTTTACCAAAAGGCATTAGTCCTGCACCGATAGCTATATCATCCCACACCCTGTACTCAGTATAGGGCAACAGGATAGCTACATAACCATTTTCATTAAGATTATTTACACAGACGTCTGCAAGCGCAGTATATGATAGCGCACATGTATGCCGTGCCATATTCTCTTGTGCCTTATCACTCAGCAGGCTGTCATTAAAGAACGGCGGATTGGAAATGATGAGGTCATACTTATGTGCAAACTGTTGGCCACATACATCGCCTTCTATAATGTTTATCCGCTCCATCCAAGGCGATTCGTTTATATTCTCCCTTGCCTGTGCTGCTGCATCGCTATCCAGTTCTATCGCATCAATTGTTGTATTAGCGCTTCGTTGCGCCAGCATCAGCGACAGTAGTCCTGTTCCTGCGCCTATATCCAATACACGTTTCACCTGCTGTAATACAGGCACCCATGCGCCTAGTATGCACGCATCGGTCGTCACCTTCATAGCGCATCTGTCCTGCGCTATCCTGAATTGTTTGAATTGAAACCAGCTATTGCTCATTGCCAGGTTGCTCTTGCGCTGGGGCTTGCCGTCAGGTCTGTAAACATGCCCTTCAGGTATTTATGATATCCTGTTACCCCTATCATTGCTGCATTGTCGGTGCAGTATTCAAACTTTGGTATGTACACCTGCCAGCCGTGCTGCTCACCTGCTTCCAGCATTGCCTTTCGCAGTCCGCTGTTGGCCGATACGCCCCCTGCTATACCTACATGCTTTATGTTCAGTTGTTTTGCTGCTTTCACCAGCTTGGTCATCAGCATTTTTATAATAGTGTACTGCACTGATGCGCAGATATCGTTCATATTTTGCTCCACAAAGTCAGGATTTTCCTTTTTCTGCTTCTGCAAAAAGTAAAGCACCGATGTTTTGATGCCACTGAAGCTGAACTCATAATCCTTCATCTCACTCATCGGGAACTTAAACTTATGTGGATCTCCCTGTTGTGCCAGCTTATCTACAAGCGGCCCACCGGGATATTGCAGCCCCAGCATTTTTGCCACTTTATCAAATGCCTCACCCGCCGCATCATCTATCGTCTCTCCCAGTACTTCCATATCCAGGTAATCCCTGCACAATACTATCTGTGTATGCCCGCCCGATACTGTCAGGCATAAGAAGGGAAACGCCGGTTGATGCTCTATAAAGTGGGCCAGCACATGTGCCTGCATATGGTGTACTGCTATCAGCGGCACATCCAGCGCCTGTGCATAGGCCTTGGCAAAACACGTCCCCACCATCAGCGAACCTATGAGCCCGGGAGATTGTGTGAATGCTACAGCGGTAATGTCTTTCTTATCTACCCCGGCATCTTTAAATGCTATATCCACCACCGGCACTATATTCTGCATATGCGCACGAGATGCCATTTCAGGTACCACTCCCCCATACCGCTCATGCACTTTTTGTGTGGCTATCTGGTTACTCAGTACTTTACCATCCTGTATGATGGCAGCACTCGTTTCATCGCACGATGACTCTATGGCTAATATATTGATCATGTAGTCCGGCAAAGTTAGACCTCAGAACCGATATTTGAGCAATGTATAAACCGTTTTTACCAACTCTATAATCGGAAACACATCGCCAGTGTCAGCCTGCTTTCATTATTCACCAGGTCCGGCTTCCAGGTAGCCGTTGGTGTGTCCACCCAGCCATCAGGCGATGTGGTGCCACCCTGCCCTGCAAAATAAGGAACATTGGCGCTGCGGTAACCATACTCAAACCTCAACGTAAAATGATCGTTAGGCATTATATCAAACGTTGCAGTTGCCTGGTACAGGTCCAGTTTCTGGTCAGGCACTGCAGCAATGGCTGCAGTATAATCGTTCGGCTCCACCGGTGAGGGTGAGAAAGCAAGATACAAGCCGGGATTGGTAACATAGTCGCCGCGCACAGTCACTGCCAGCTTATTATTATGAAACCATACCCTGTTGGCTACAGATACACCCATCATATATTGTTTCGCATGCGTTACTCCGTTACCTGTCTGGAAACCATAGTGATTATTGATGCTGAATGCAGCCTGCGATATCCCTTTTTGTCCTTTACGTACCAGGTAGCGGTGTACCGCGCTATGGTCATGATGATACCGCATCAGCCCCGGATTATTGCGGGTATCGTGCCCTGCCAGATAAAAGCTGGCACCAAGCTGCAGGTTTTCATTGGGCCGCCAGTACGTAGAACTACCCAGTCCAAGCCCACTGTTAAAACTATTATACGACTGCCAGCCATTCAGTATCCATAGCTCTGTTTTTATCTTCGCTGTCGGGAACGCCTGTATCCTGCCACCCGTAAAGTAGAAAGGAGTGAATTCGCATGACATGCTGCGCTGATAACACCAGTTCTCGTTCAGCACATAACTCTCCAGCCCTATATAGCTCATGAACATACCCAACTCCACATTGATGCCATGCCACTTATCAAAATGATAACCGGCTGCCGCCTCTCGAAGGTATTTCAGATTAGAGATGTTAGTATTTCGCCCATGCCCCACGGTGCCGTCCACATCCTGCACTATTGCCCCCATCTGCCCGATCTGCATCCACAATCATCCAATCATATGCTTATAGTTGCTCTCTATGCCTATGCTTGCCTGGTTCACACAAAACTCATTTGTCCTGCCTATCGTCGACGATACAGTATGCGTATTATCTATCGGCTTACTGAAGTCGTAATTATAATAACCATCCATAAATGCCACTCCGGTGAGTATGGTCTCCCCCGTATTCTTATCCGTCAGCGTCAGCGGGAAATTGGTTTGCCTGTTCTGACCATTGATCCATGTAAGGTCCATCCCTTCAAACGCTATCTTCGCTGTATCTCCCTTATAAGCGTAAGATACCGCCCCCTGTAATAACAAGAGTAAACACATCATTTTTTTCATACGTTATATTTTTTCCGTGTAGCCAGTTCGTTTTAATTTCAGCCCGGATACCGGTGAAACTATTAGAGGAAATTTTTCAACAACTACATTGCTCGTATCCAGCCCGAATCCTTTTTCTTCCGACAGGCTGATGTCTTTGATCACGAAGTACATTTTCATCATCAGCTGCTCCCACACCGGCAACTCATTATCCTGGCTCAGGAATTTTTCCATTACCACGAATGAAAAATCACCGATCATATTGCTGTTCTCCAGGCTGCGGTACCTGCTGCTCAGGTCCACTTCTTTATTCTTCACAAGGTCCTCTACTACTTTCTTAAACAGCAGGTTGATGCGAGGCTGCACGCGGAATCCCAACTGAAATTCCACCCTTATAATATCATTGGGGACAATATGCTCCACGCTGTACTCACATGTATACGGATCATCTAGCGTATGCACGTGCACAAACCAGTAGATGTTGGCCCGCTTCGGTTTATTGTATAGTATAGAATACAGTATCTTATGCTCTATCTCCTTCGGATTATCCGCACTGGTCAGGTACACCAGGTGTGTGGCATACTTGTTTACAGACTCGTCATTGCTCAGTTCCTTCAGCTTAGGTATATAATTCTCCAGCTTCACAAACTCCACATACCTGTTCTTTATCTTCCTTGCCTTGAACCAGTTATACATCACGAAGAATAACAGTCCGCCTACCAGCAACGTTACATAACCACCATGAGGGAACTTATCGATATTAGCAAAAAGGAAAGCAGTTTCTATTGTCAGGTAAACGACCAGGTACAATACAATGAACACTGAGTTCTTCCTGCGCAGCACCAGGAAGTTGGCAAACAGGATAGACGTAGCGATCATGCACATCGTGATAGCCAGCCCATACGCCGACTCCATATTGGATGATTTTTCAAAATGCCAAACAATACCTATACAACCTATGAACAACAGCAGGTTGATGGCGGGGATATACAATTGCCCCCTTGCTTCCGTCGGATAATTGATCTTGAATTTCGGCCATAGGTTCAGGCGCATAGCTTCACTGATCAATGTGAACGAACCCGATATCAACGCCTGGCTGGCAATGATCGCTGCTGTGGTAGCTACTACTATACCCACATACAGGAAGCCATCCGGCATTACACCATAGAAAGGATTGAAACCCTTTTCTATCATTTCGGTAGTAATGACCTTACCGCTGTATGAATGGAGCAACCATGCGCCCTGGCCCAGGTAGTTAAGTATAAGGCACGACTTCACAAATATCCATGAATACCTGATGTTCCATTTGCCGCAATGGCCCAGGTCAGAATATAATGCCTCTGCCCCTGTGGTGCACAAGAATACACCGCTGAGTATGAAGAAACCTTTAGGATAAGCGACCAGCAGCCTGATACCATAGTATGGATTGAATGCCTTGAATACGGCAATATCATCCGCGAAATGTGCAATACCTAAGGCAGCAAGCATACCAAACCACAGCAACATGATCGGCCCGAAGAATCTGCCTATCAATGCAGTACCAAACTGCTGCATAAAGAACAATGCAGATAGTATACAGATGACAATAAATATAATTGTCCCCTGGCTGATATCAGACATGGACGGAACTTGTTTCAGCCCCTCTATAGCAGATGTAACAGAGATGGCCGGTGTTATCATACCATCCGCCAGCAGTGCGGCTCCGCCTATCATGGCAGGTACCACCAGCCACTTTCTGCGCCTGCGCACCAGTGCGAACAGGGAGAATATGCCACCCTCACCCTTGTTGTCTGCCTGCAAGGTTAATATCACGTACTTCATTGTGGTCTGCAGGGTCAGTGTCCATATGATGAGCGAAAGGGAACCGATGATTAGCTCCTCCGTCACCATTTTATCTTTGATGATGGCATTAAGCACATACAATGGTGATGTACCTATATCTCCGTAGATAATTCCTAGCGCTATTAATAATCCTGCTGCCGAGACCTTTGCGTGTTTTGATGACATAATTCTATCTATTCTTTTCCTATAAAGCGATATCCTACTCCCGATTCCGTTACGATAAAGACAGGACGGTTTGGGTCATTTTCAATTTTTTTCCTTAGTTGTGCTATAAATACCCTCAGGTATTGTGACTGGTTAATGTACCCAGGCCCCCATACTTCCCTCAGCAGGTACTGGTGTGTCAGCACCTTGCCCTCGTGTCTTGCAAACAACGTCAGCAATGAATATTCTGTTGAGGTAAGTTTGATCACCTCCCCGCTTTTTTTCACCAGCCTTGCGCCAAAATCCATTTCCAGGTCGCCGAAAACAGTTACCGGTTCGCTCTCATGGCGGTTCACACTGCGTATTGCAGATCGAAGTCTCGCCAGCAGTTCCCCCGTCCGGAAAGGTTTGGTCAGGTAGTCGTTTGCGCCATTATCCAGCGCCCTGATAATATCTGCTTCACTGCTCTGCACCGATAGTATAATGATGGGCTCTGTGTACCACTCCCTTAATTTCTGAAGTACCACATGCCCGTCCTCATCGGGCAGGCCCAGGTCCAGCAGTATCAGGTCCGGCGGATGGTCAGCAGCAAGGGCAAGGCCTTCCCTGGCATTATTTGCATGCCGGGTTGCAAACCCATTGCTTTGTAGTGTTATCTCCAGCAGCTTTTGTATCTGCGCCTCATCGTCTATCACCAGCACCATTGCCTTACTCATGCTTAGATAATTTAAAATGAGTGATCTCTGCCGGTATATTAATAACAAACCTTGCACCGCCTGTGGTTATATTCTCCACACCTATAGTTCCTTTCATTGCCTCCACAAATCCTTTCACTATCGACAATCCCAGCCCGGTACCCCCCGATTTAGAATGTTTCAACCGATAGAATTTGTCAAAGACCTTGCTCCGCTCATCTTCCGGAAAACCTTTGCCATTATCTTCTATAGTTATCTGCAGCATATTGGCATACGACGCAGCCACCACATCTATATGGCTGTTTGCAGGTGTATACTGGATCGCATTGTTCAGCAGGTTATAGATCACTTGCTCCAGCATTCCTTTATCCAGCTTGAACAGGGATATGGAAGGATTTATATTCACTGTTATCTTCTGTGAAATCTTATTTTCTTCCACTCTTTTGATCACACTGTACACCAGTTCATTGATGTCCACCCAGTCGTTCTTGGGCTGTATAAAGCCGGCCTCCAGTCTCGATATATTCAGCAGGTTCTCCACCTGCTGGTTCAGCCGGAATGATGCTTTCGATATTTCAGCGATCAGTTCATGGCGGTTCAGCGGCGTCAGGTTTGCATTGTGAGTAAGCAGGTTATCTGTTGCACCCACTATGGTAGCTATTGGTGTTCTCAACTCATGCGAGAGTGAGTTCAGGAAAGTATGATACAGCTTCACTATGTTCTCACGCTCTATTTTCTTTCTTGCATCCTTCTGTATTGCTTTGATCTTATAGGTAAGTACAGCATTGATCATTACTATGATGAAGTACATCAGCAATAGTATCGCATCATCAGCAGAGTCCACATGCAGCGTAAACTTGGGAGGAATAAAAAAGAAATCCCATATAAGTGCACTTAGCAATGCCGCAACTAATACCGGGAAGATATCAAACAACACAGCTACCAGCGATACGGTAAGCAGCAAAATGAAAGCCACTACCTTGTACCCTATATAAGCAGACAGTCCGTAACACGCTACCGACATGAACAGTACAAGCGATATACTATACAGGTACTGTTTTGTGGTGCTTACACGATTAAATATGAAGTCGATCATTGGGTTATGGAAGCCAGTGCAAAATTACAACCAATGATCTAAGTAAATTAAAAAACAGCCGCCCACGGTATAAAGATTTTATAAAGAATTGCAGAAAATGTACTGTCTACCAGTGAAATGGCTCTCGCACACATATATATTCGTAACAATATCAGATCGCTCTTTTTAAAACAGCAATTCCGGGTTCGCACCCGGAATTTGTTATTCATAGTATAAGGTTATAGTGTCGCAAACGCTGAGTGTTTATACCGGTAGTGGCGCAATTCCCGGCAATATGATCTTAAATACAGTACCCTTATTCAGTTCGCTCGATACCGTTATGGTGCCATGATTGGCCTGTATATACTCCTTACATACCAGTAGCCCCAGGCCTGTTCCCTTCTCTCCACCGGTACCTCTTGTACTTACCTGGAATTGAGTGAACAATTTGTTGAGTTGCTCCGGGGTCATACCAATTCCGGTATCTGTTATTGCTATCTCTACCATATTATTCCTGGTAGTGCCGGTCAGCAGTATGATACCGCCCTTAGGGGTAAACTTGATCGCATTGGCAATGATATTACGCAACACTATGCTCACCTGCTCAGGGTTGGCAATTACTTGCGTAAACACCGGAATGCTGTTTACTATGTTTATATTTTTTTTGTTGGCGGCCGGTTGCAGCAATACAATATTCTTTTGTGCCACATCCTGCAGGTTCAGCTGTCTGCTTACCTCAGCATTCCTGTTCTCAAATGAAACAGTTGCATAGCGGAACAACGTATCTATAAGATCATTCAACGGGAACAACTGCTCACTGATTCCTTTCTTCAGCGATTTGAATTCTTCTTTAGTAAGATCTTCATCAGGCAGTGACAATAGTGATGTGAATGACTGCACGGGTCCCCTCAGGTCATGGGCTATTACTGAGAAAATTTTGTCCTTGAATTTATTCAGGTCCTCCAGCCGCTCCACCTGTTCTTCCATGGCTATTCTTATTCGTTGGGCTTCCAGGTCAGCCAGCCATTGTGCGGTTATGTCGGTAGTATATAGTGTATAGCAGCCCGCTCTATGCACATCCGGCAATATTTTGTGCTCCAGGTGTAGCTCCCGCTGCCCTGCATTTACTTTTGTTATCAGGCGATTAGTCCCGGAGATCAGGGCTTTCTTAAATTCCAGGGTATCAATGGAAAAAATTTCGAAAGCGTTTTTTCCAATAAGTTCTTCGGTACAAACAATATAACTTTTAATACCTGTTCCGGTAGCATAGGTGATCGTTGCATGTTCATTGATTTTACATATGACTACGGGAAGAAAGTTGACCAGCTCTTCAAGAAATAAAAGCTTGTCGTATTTTTCTTTTGACACATATTCAGTAATATTTTTTGTTACTTTTTTCACATCGTAGCATATTTCTTCAGGGAGGGTTGTATGTCTCAAGGCTATTGGTTTAGGTTGATGCTGCAATATTAAAACCGCCACAGTTCTAAGCTTGTAGAATTATTTCGACTCAGGCTAACTGCAAAATGTGGCATCTTTGTTGCATTGTAGAAATAATAAAACATAAAGAATGCATATACTGCATTCGATAATTGCAAAAACACAATATGTTGCCACACGTTATTGTTGCTGATGACCATAGCATGATCAGGAAAGGAATAAAGCTGGTATTGATGACTCAACTTGGTTGTAAAAATGTATATGAAGTAAGCAGTTGTAATGAACT
>CAYZKL010000030.1:0-391 GCA_964478855.1 uncultured Flavipsychrobacter sp. | reverse complement strand
CGATGTCATCTTCTCCGATGGCACTGCGCTCGAGGTAGTACCCGTTATCCGTGAGTTATACCCCGATGTTAAGATCCTCATATTTACAATGCAGCTCGGCGAAGTATATGCAGAAGCATTCAAGCAATACAACATTTATCACTACATCAATAAATCTTCCAACGAAGAAGAAACGATTCATTATATAAAACGATTCCTGAATGACGAACCTATTACATATAACAACACCAATACCTCATTCGTCACAAACCCATTCTCTACCCTTGCACCCCGGGAACTGGAGATACTTCATTACTTACTGAATGGTCATCAGACCCAGAATATTGCCACTACACTCAACCTGAGCAACAGCACTGTATCTACCGTGAAGAAGAGGATATTTGAGAAGACC
>CAYZKL010000029.1:37131-38290 GCA_964478855.1 uncultured Flavipsychrobacter sp. | reverse complement strand
TGTCAGCTTCCAGTTTCTTACCCAGCAGCTCTGCATATTTTGCAGGATGCAATGGCAGGAACACGCGGCCAAAGCAGGCAGAGAATGTTGTCTGTGGCTCAGTCACACCTACTTCAGTACCCGCCACCTTTGCAGTATAGCCGCTTATGAAGTGGTACATCGCCTGTGCCTTGGTCAGCTTTGATATCGGAGGTAAAATACCGAACGCATCGCAGGTAAGGAAGAATATATTTTGTGGTTTACCACCGTAAGATGGCTCCTTTGCATTACTGATGAAATTGATCGGGTATGCTGCACGTGTATTTTCTGTGATGCTGCCATCAGCATAATCCACAGTAGTAGTACCTTCTTTGAATTTAATGTTTTCAAGAAGAGCACCGGGTTTTATTGCTGCATATATCTGTGGTTCTTTCTCAGCGCTCAGGTCTATACATTTTGCATAGCAGCCGCCTTCAAAGTTGAATACGGTATTTTCAGCCCAGCCGTGTTCATCATCACCTATCAGTGCCCTGTTAGGGTCTGCGCTCAGCGTGGTTTTACCGGTTCCGCTCAGTCCGAAGAACAAAGCTACATCTCCATTCTTACCTTCATTGGCAGAGCAGTGCATGCTCAGTACCTGGTGCTCATGTGGCAATACAAAGTTCAGTACACCAAATATGCCTTTCTTCATTTCACCTGTATAAGCGCTGCCGCCTATCAGTATCACCTTACGGGTAAAGTTTACGATAGTAAAGTTTGCCTGGCGTGTACCATCTGTAGCAGGATCTGCCTGGAAACCCGGAGCCTGCAGTATCAGCCAGTCGTGGTTCTGTGTTTCTATTTCTTTATCCGTAGGACGCAGGAACAGGTCGTTGCAGAACAGGTTGGCCCATGGTGTTTCATTTACCACACGCACGTTCAGTCGGAATGCAGGATCAGCACAAGCGTATGAATCACGCACCCATACTTCCTTACCACCCAGGTAAGCACATACTTTGTCATACAGTTTGTCAAACGCAGCCGGTTCAAATGGGATATTCACATCACCCCAGTCCACACTATGTTCTGTTTTTGCGTCCTTTACTGTAAACTTGTCTTTAGGCGACCGGCCGGTAAATTTGCCTGTGCTCACACATAGCGCCCCTGTATCATTCAGCACTCCCTGGCCCAAAGCAAGGGT
>CAYZKL010000029.1:31274-37121 GCA_964478855.1 uncultured Flavipsychrobacter sp. | reverse complement strand
CCAATGCGCTACGGATACATTAATGCCCAGGTCAGCCAGTTTTACCGACGGATTCTTTTTGCCAAATTCTTGCATAAGTTATCTTTTTATGAAATAATATAACAGGCGGCAAAAATAATAATTAATGACGTAAAAGAGGGGGTTATTTTTGCACATCTTCCCTTTTTAACTTAACTGATTTTAATGTATTTTATATATTATCTTATCAAACTATACCTATTATACAAATACGTTGAAATGCGATCACCCGCAATTCAGATACATTGACTTTTGAAATATTAAATTGTGCGAGTTATCCACAATCTACCTATCAATTATTCGTATTGGCTTGTATGTAATAATTGCGGAAATTTGTTGTGTCAAAGCATGGACTACGAGCCGGTAATAATATATATTGCCGCTATTTTTTAGCACGCACTGTTCCCCGCACCCGCTCTCCGTTGGGGTCATAATGGGAATACCCATTGGGGTGACCAAAAACGAAAATCACGCCCCATTTTCAACATAAGATAAACTGACTTGTCGAAAATCATCACCCCATTTCGACATATAAATGGGGTGACTTTAGGGTGTCCTTGGGGCCTCATGGGGTCACTAAAAACCTTATAAACTATTGATTATCAATACATACATCACCCCAACCCTACACCCATTAAAAAATTCAGGAAATGGGGGCACCCCCATAATTACGCTCGTATCTCCCTTTGCATCTTAGTGCCCCGAACAAAACACCCTACCTTACACCCCCTAAAACTCGACTTACCCCTTATCCCTTGCACCTTACCCCTAAACAGGGTGAGAAATGGCGGGATAACTTTTAATATTCTACTTTTATTCCCAAATACTGAATATGCGTTTACAACTTCTGGCTACAGTTGCCATTTTATCTTTTGCTACCCAGGGTACTGCACAACTTCGTGATAATGATTACCGGAACAGTAACAACAAATATTACTGGCAAAACCGCAGGCCCGATGCTGCCTACTGGCAGCAGGATGTGCATTATAAGATAAATGCAGCCATGCGGGAAGATGAGCATATGATAGATGCAAGTGAAGAATTGACCTATTGGAACAATTCACCCGACACATTAAAATATGTATATTTTCACCTATACCAGAATGCGTTCATAAAAGGATCTTACCTCCATAGCCTCGAAAAAACGAACAAGGTCAGGATAAGAATGGGTAAGAACGAAACCGCTGGCTTAGGTACCACTACCGATAATGTTACGGTCGACGGCTCAGCAGCTACTACCGAACTGGATAATACCATCCTGAAAGTAAACCTGCCAAAAGCACTTAAGCCCGGTGGCAAAGTGGTAATTAAGATGAATTTTAAGACCTACTATGACAAAGGTGCCACCCGCCGCCGTATGCAGATGTATAATGCATGGGGATTCACACACTACAATGGGGTCCAGTGGTTTCCTAAGGTCTGTGTGTATGACCGCATGCATGGCTGGGATACCTACCAGCATCTGAATAAAGAGTTTTATGGCGACTATGGTTTGTATGATGTCACGCTCGACTTCCCGTCAAACTATGTGCTGGAAGCCACCGGCGAACTGAAGAACCGGGAAGAAGTTTTACCAAAAGATCTTCGTGAAAAACTGGACATAAAGAACTTCGCCACAAAAAAATGGAATGAACCGCCATCAATCATTACTCCTTACGAAAAAGGGAAGCGCAAGCAGTGGCGCTTTGTAGGTAATAATGTTCACGACTTTGCCTTTACAGCCGATCCTTCTTTCCGCATCGGCACTGCTTACTGGAACGGTGTGGAGTGTGTAGCAATTGTTCAGGAGCCACATGCGGCAGGTTGGCAGAATGCACCTGACTACATCACCCGTATCATTAAAGCTTTCTCTGAAGACATCGGTATGTATTGCTACCCCAAGATCGTAGCTGCTGATGCACAGGATGGTATGGAGTATCCAATGCTTACCCTCGATGGCGGCAGCGATCCCGGTTACAGAGGGCTATTGGTCCACGAGATTGGTCACAACTGGTTTTACGGTCAGGTAGGCAGCAACGAAACTTACCGTGCGGCTATGGACGAAGGCTTTACACAATACCTCACAGCCAGGGGCCTGCGAAAAATTGATGGCGATACAATGGTAACAACTCCACCAAAGTCAAAATATCGGAAACATTTTGCAGAGCCCGCAATAGTAATGGACCGCAGTGTACTCAACAGGTACACCTTCGATGCGCTGAATCAGAATGAGGTATCTATCAATACGCATTCCGATGATTTTAACGGTGCGCTGAATCATGGCGGCGGTTACGCAATGGTGTATTACAAGACAGCATCAATGCTCTATAATCTGCAGTATGTACTTGGCGACTCTCTGTTTGATGCGGCTATCCAACACTATTTCGACCAATGGAAATTTGCACACCCGTATTACGAAGACTTCAGGGCATCTGTCATACAGTTCACGCATGTTGATCTCTCTTGGTTCTTCGACCAATGGTTTGAAACAACAAAAACACTTGACTATGGCATCTGCAACATCCGGAAGATGAAAGGAACGGACAGCTTCGCTATAAAATTCAGGAGAAACAGCGGCATGCAGATGCCGGTTGATTTTACGGTAACAGCAAAGGATGGTAGTAAGAGCAGCTTCCACATCCCTAATACATGGTTCAATAAACAGACTGATGCAGTAACACTACCAAAATGGTATGGATGGGGAAGATTGGGCATGAACTACACCGCCCATGTTAATGTACCATCCGGCATTAAGAATGTCCAGATAGATACCACCTTCCGCCTTGCTGATATAGATATGGTGGATAACTACAAGAGCAAATGCATGTTGATAAGTCCGAAGGCTGTCAAAACTATTTTCGATGGTGGACTCTCACCGCAATGGGATCGCAGGCAGTATCGTATGGCCATTCGCCCTGATGCTTGGTGGAACCCGGTAGATGGTATAAAAGCCGGAGTGCATGTAGAGGGCGATTATTTATTCAGCCTGTATAAGATTGATGCAACAATATGGTGGAACTCACACCTGTTGCAGGAAAATGCATATCGTGCTACTGTTGCTAAGAACACTTACGACTTCTACAAGCCCATCAATTACTCATTCAATTACAACTCACCGCTTACACGCAACCTCGCCAAGCTGCAGTTGATGATCAACAGCAGGTACCTGGATGGCCTGTGGTTTCACAAAGGCGGGCTCAACTGGCTGATGAATGACAAGAACTCGGTACAGCTTTATGCGCAGACCATGTGGCGCCAGGGCATTAACGACTTCGCTTACCTCACCAACAGGAATGACTGGAGCAGTGCTGCATCACGTGCCAACTCAAGTATTAATGCCGCATGGACACACAGCTATAATTACCTGCGTGGCAATGGCCGTTATACTTTCAGCCTGCGTGCTCCGTTGGTCAACAATGCTTTTGATTATTCATACCTGCAATTAGAATCTGTGAACAATAACTATGTGGGCAAGCTCGAGATCCGCACAAGATTGTTCGGCAGGCTGGGTGCCGGTAGCAGGCTTCCCTATGAAAGCTTGTTGTACATGGCCGGCGCAAGTCCTGAAGAGCAGATGGAAAACAAATACACACGCAGCATAGGTATTGTTCCTACAGATTGGCAGGGCATTTCACGTTACGATGTAAATCACTTCCAGCAGGGCGGCGGACTTAATCTGCGTGGCTATGCGGGCTACTATGCTCCCGATGAACATAATGGCCGCCTGCTTACAGGCTACAAGGGCCGTAGCGGTGCTGCTGCAAACGTGGAGGTCAGCTTTGAGAACTATATGCCATGGCAGCCTAAGCTGTTTAAGAAATGGTTGCATGCAAATGTCTACGCTTTTGGCGATGCCGGCATAATGGAACTGAGCAACTATACAACAACAAATTTCCACCGTATAGCACCAACAAACATATTGAGCACACTGCATGCTGATGCGGGCCTTGGTACTGCTTTCACGATAAAGAACTGGGGTGTATTTGAAAAGGCAAAACCACTCACAATTCGTATCGACTTCCCTGTATTCCTGAACAGACCTCCCTACAACAATAGCCAGTACACAACACTGCGCTATGTAGTAGGTATCAACAGGGCGTTCTAAGGATAAGTGAAGTTATCGTTTGATGATCGTAAATGATCTGCCATCACCTGCAAGCACGGCATGCACATATGGTGGCAGTTTGCCGAGATAATTACTCAGTAGTTTCAGATCGTTGATAGCATACACCGGTAGATGCCGATCAGCTTTATAAGCAGGAAAGGTCTTGCTTACCCAATCGCCCGGCACCGTATTCTTAAACGGGAAGTTGATAGTGCTGTCATAAGGAAATGCAACACCGGGACTGATGACTATGGGCAATTGATTAGCATGAGCAAGTGTCAGTGCTTTTTCTGTGGTGCGGTATATCTGTAGTTTCATCTTATACTCATCACCCGAGAAACATGCATATGCCGTTGTATATACATTCCCTATAACACCGGCATACAGCACAAAAGACATTACAGTAGCTGCTTTGCGTGATCCTTGCCATTGCAGTAAATGGTCTAGTAAATGAATAACAAGGATAGATATTGCAGGCACGGTAAACGCATTCAACCGCGGCTCTCCTAAAGGGAATTTACCAAAGCTAAACAACAATATGACAAACAAAATAAGCGATATACTATACAACACCATCCATTGCACAGTGGTCAATTCCTTTTGTTTTGCATAAGCTAAGCCCATATACATCGCAAATGCAAAGGCAGCCAGCCCAACCACACCAAAAATAAACCAGAACACAAACCCTGAACCAACCTCCGCAAACAGCATATGAACATTAGCAAAGAACGAACCCATATCAAATCCGCCACGCATCATAAGGTGTCCCCAGAATACATGCATTCCGGAGTCATTCATTAATTGAGCAACGTCTGAAACATAAAAACCGGCTATTCCAATGGCAGACAAAACGAGTGGCAACAGTTGTCTCCATAGTGCATTCCGCTTCACTGATGCCAACTGTAATGTATGGATGATAACAATCAGAAAAGCAGGAGCAATAGCAATAGGATATGTGTAGCTGAAGAACGGCGCCAGCAACATACTGATGCACAAACCAATATACCTTCCTTTACGAAATGTGGCGCCTGTAGCCACTTTCATCAGCTCAGTGTATTGCCATATAGCTACCAGGCTCATGAATATATCCATCGTATATTGCTTCACCTGCACAAAGTATTCTGTGAAAGTATATGACGATACCAGTATCATAATGAACAGGAAACTGTTAAGTCCTCCCGCAGGATAGATGCGTTTTGTAAGCCTGATTCCAAGAATGATAGTAGCTATGCCTACAAGAAATGAAGGCAGCCGTAATGCATAATAACTGTAGTCGAATTGAGAAGAGAATACCTTTATGAGTTGCAAATATAGCCGCGGGAACTGCTGCATGAAATCAAGTTGTCCCCACAATGCCGTACTGTCCTTGAACTTCAGATTGTATATGATGCGCCATTCATCAACCCAGAAAGGCTTTACCTGCATCACAACCATCGCAGTTCCCCAGCACAGCATAAAAAGCAGTGTAGTGACAACTGAATACCTTGCGATCTTTTCAGGGTTTATACGCATGCTACAGGTACTTAATGATCTGCCTAAACACAGGCCTCATGATAAGCCTTCGGCCTAATATCCGCGCTTCTCCTGCTTTTCCATATAGTTCATGAACGCACGGTTAGCAACCCTGTTACCACCCGGCGTAGGATAGTTACCTGTAAAGTACCAATCACCCTGGTTATGCGGACATGCACTATGCAGGCCTTCCAGCGACTGATAGATCACATCAACTTCAGCATTGACATCTT